>NZ_JBHTNH010000003.1:0-241319 GCF_042679865.1 Lentibacillus salinarum
CCGTAGGAGTCTGGGCCGTGTCTCAGTCCCAGTGTGGCCGATCACCCTCTCAGGTCGGCTACGCATCGTGGCCTTGGTAAGCTTTTACCTTACCAACTAACTAATGCGCCGCGGGCCCATCTGTAAGCGACAGCCAGAGGCCGTCTTTCAATACCGCTTCATGCGAAGAGATATATTACCCGGTATTAGCTCGCGTTTCCACGAGTTATCCCGATCTTACAGGTAGGTTGCCCACGTGTTACTCACCCGTCCGCCGCTCGTTCCACAGGCATCACCCCCGAAGGGGATCTGCCTGCTTCCCGCGCTCGACTTGCATGTATTAGGCACGCCGCCAGCGNTCATGGAGGTCAAAAAAGTCCGGTGAAAAGGACGCATCGCAGAGGGGAACTTCTGCTAAAACCGCCCACGTCCTGTGGGCAACGCAGAAGTCACCACTTCCTGTAGCAGCTCGTTGGCTTACTTTTCCGCTGCTCATGTATTAAAAGCATACACTCCGCTGCTCAAATCTGCGCCGCCTCGAACTGCTCGGTCCTTTCCATCCTCCTTTTTGACTCGTATTTAATAAGATTGACACCGATCAATCTTATGCCTATCTTAGCTTCAAAAATTGATACAGGGTTTCGAGGTTTTCATCCAATCAGATCAGTGATCTGATTTCCGACCGCTTACCTGACATCTGTTTCAGGCTGGTTGTTTTGTTCAGTTTTCAAAGAGCAAATTCAATGTCGCCTCTCGAAAAGCGACTTAACTAATATACCATCTTTCAAAGGAAAAGTCAATAACTTTTTATTGATTTTTTGAAAGTGTGTCGCGCTGTTAAATGCGACGATATATAAAGTAACATGATATCCTCATTTTATCAAGAGAAAATTTTAAAGGGTTTTGTCGGCTGAATTCGCTATGAATTTTTGCGACGGATCTAAATGTACCATGCACAAAAATGAAAGTCAACAAGAATTTTTAAAAGATCGCCACCCCTGCTTACACGGCCAATTGACTTGGAATTCTGACGCATAGTTTAGCCGGAGGAACCAGCAGATATTCTGAATCCATCCGGCAGTCTAACTCCCATTGTATTTCCGCCAATTAAACTACCATTCATGTTTACATACAACAACTGCAATCCAACGCAAAATGACTGTATTTCAATCTATGCCGGGTTTTGAATAACCCCAAACAGGTTGTCAGGACATATCAAACCAATAGTGACGGTGATACACCCCGTGAGCATTTGTTTCAACTTTGTCAGTCATGATGATATCTTTTTCAGTTAGATAGTTGAGCATCGCTGTTAGATCCAGTTCATATGGTTTAACACCAGGATGCTCCCTAATTCCTTCATATGACCACGGACCATCCTTTGTTCTCATGATATCCAGTAAATGTTTTGCTGATACCCTTGCCCTTTTACTGATGACGAAATCCGCAGCCAGTAGCATAAGCTGGACACGTTTTTCGATATCTTCATGGCTTTCAATTAGTTCATCATACAGTTTATACACTTCCGGATCGATCTTTTTAACTTGGTCCCATAATGTCACTTCGGGAAAATAACCTTTTTCGATGACAACCAGTCGCGCCAAATAATGGAGTGAATTGACCATTTGACTGAAAGCATCTTTGTATTGCCCCGTTTGATATAGGTCTCTCACTTCAGTATAACTTTTGAGCAGCTTGCCGAATTCCATCGCTTTGCGCAAATCTCTTTTATCATGGGGGAATGTCCTTAATTGTTCCTTTAACCGGGATACATACGCATCACGGTCAAAAATGATTTTGCCAGCCATAGCCCACTCGACCGCTTTTCGGTATCCGCTTGTATCGATCCATCGCCTTAACAAGTGATCAGTTATGGTATGCATTGCGCCTATTTTATCATTAAATTGATAATGTCTTTCCTGCCACTCCGTTTCTGCTGACCTCACAATAACAAGCAAAATAACGTCAAAATTATCGGTTATCGGGCTGTCCGGTTTCTTTTTTTCGATTAAAATAATACCCAATGTATCGGGGTTACTTGCGCTTTCCTCGTAAATCGGCTTTAACAAATTTTCCATTCCACAAATCCTCCATTACTTTCAGTCCTATACATAATTCGTTATCATGTCCTGAAATCCTTTTTCTGAATCTAAAAATCCGGTAAAATATGCTATACTGGCTTCGGAACATAATAAGGAGGACTATGCATGGCAGATAAGTTGGTCTATTCCAGTAAAATAAATAAAATTCGTTCGTTCGCGCTGATCCTGATTTTCGTCGGGTTTGCCGTTATGTACGGCGGATTGTTATCCAAAAACATCGAATGGCTGATGTTGACGCTATTTCTGCTCGGTCTTTTGTTCATTCTATTCAGCTGTGTCGTTTACTTCTGGATCGGAATGCTCTCAACGAAAGCCGTTCCAATCCTTTGCCCGAACTGTGAAAAGCCGACAAAAATGCTCGGAAAAGTGGACGCCTGCATGCACTGCAAACAGCCGCTAACCCTTGATAAGGATTTGGAAGGCTTGGAATTTGACGAGAAATACAATAAACGGAAATACCGGGCTGAAGCAAAATCTCGCATGAAAAATGAATAATAGCGCAAAAAATGCCGGCTGCATTAACGACAGCTGGCATTTTTAATAATGTCATATAACATTGCGGGGCAAAAACCAATTTCCAGAAACTGGTCTCCGAAAAGGAAATAATCACTTCAAGACGATGTTCAAGAAGTCGTTGACAAGCCTTTTTTTCGTCTCTTCAAACATGTACTTTAATGCTTTTGCGTTGCGACTTGCTGGCAGTCTTCACATTTACCATAAATTTCCATACGGTGATGACTGACATCAAAACCGGTCACTTGTTCAGCCAATGATTCAACTTCATCTAGTGTTGGATAATGGAAATCCACGATTTTGCCGCATTCTTCACAAATGATATGATAATGCTCACTTGAGTTATAATCAAAACGGCTTGACGAATCGCCATAGGTCAACTCCCGGACAAGGCCGATTTGACGCAAAACGCGCAAGTTATTATACACTGTTGCCACACTCATATTAGGGAATTTCCCCTCAAGTGCTTTATAGATGTCATCGGCTGTCGGGTGGACCATCGAGTTAATAATATACTCGAGAACCGCATGACGTTGTGGTGTTATACGTACGCCAGAGTCTCTGAGTGTGTCGATTGCTTCCTGCAGTTTCTGATCTTCAGACACCGTCATGCACCCCACTTTCAGTATTTATTCAAATCCAAGTCATATTCTTATATTATAATTCTTATAATTAAAGTGTACCCGCTCTTACTGTACGCTGTCAATATAAGTATATTGCCAACTTATTTATATTATTAACTCAGATTTTTAAAAGAGCGATGCCAGTTTTTGGTCATCGCTTTTGTTATCCTTAAATATCCGCTTTTAATAGACGTTCTTCCCCATTCAGTTGCTTATTGACGTAACGTGCGGCCACAAACAGAAAACTGAGTGCCAGCCCGATCATGGAATTGGCCTCATCACACGTGCCATACGCCTCCACCCGCAGGTCCGTTTTCGGCACCCGTTTTCCATAAATTAAAGATGTGTCACCTTTATCACCTTTTCGTGTATAAATGCGCATCCTTAATACCCCCTGGTCAGATCAATTTTGTTCACATAGTTCGAACCGCCATCCAGATATGTGTCCAGATTCTGTGCAAAAATGTCGAGTGCGCGCCGCTGATAATGCGGCGAGACCCCAGATAAATGTGGTGTTACAATGATATTGGCTTCTTCCCAAAACGGATGGTCTGCCGGCAGCGGTTCTTCGTCAAACACATCCAATACCGCATGAGCAATCGCACCTTCACGCACTGCTTTCAAGATTGATTCATCCCGGGCGACATCGCCGCGACCCATGTTTAAAAACACAGCATGATTTGGCATTTTCCGGAAATGATCATCTGTGAAAAATGCCTTCGTCTCCGGCGTACTTGGGAGGACAGAAACGACGGCATCCACTTCAGGCAGCACCTTCTCCAGCTCGTCCTGGGTAAAATTTTTGTCAAAATAGTCCAGCTGCTGCCCACTTCGGGAAATGCCATATACCGTCATCCGAAAAGCTTTTGCCAGTCTGGCCACTTCCTGACCAATTGCACCGGCCCCGGCGATAAGCATCGTTTTTCCTGTTATTTCCTGCAACCGTACTGACCGATCCCATTTCCCGGCTGCTTCATTTTCCATCAATTGTTTGCCCTGGCGATAAACTTGCAGCAACATCGAAATGGCATACTCAGCCATCGGGTATTTGTGGATGCCTCGCGAATTGGTCACCAAAATCCCCCGGTCACGAATCGCCTCAAACGGCATTTTGTCCATACCGGCGGAAAGTACCATAATCCATTCCAAACGGGTCGCCTCTTCAACCAAACCGGCCGTAAGATCTTCCCCATAAGTCACTAAAATAGTCGCTTTATCTATGTCGTGACTGGCTTCATCCATATTTTTTAAAAACGTAAACGTTGTGTCAGGAAAACGCTCCCGAAGTTTTAGTTGATGTTTTTCTGAGATTTTTGCTGAAAATAGGATATTCAAGCGAATCCCCCCTTTTTTATCCTATATCTATCGTAACCGTTTTTAGCTGAAAATGCCATTTCAAAAAAACACTGGGGGTTATCATATTATTTTTTAGTGGCCAGCTCCAAATACGCTTTTTTTCGTTTAATTAATTCAAACTGATTGCGCCATTTTACTTTTAAAATAAGCACCAATAACCTGCCGCGCAATGTTTTTGGAATAAAGCTTTGGTATTCAATAACTTCTTCACCACCGAATCCCTTTTTAAATTTATTAATATTTTGGTGATCTCTATCATCTACATTTAATGATAAACCAAGAAAATCATAGGTTTTATAGTTTTGTTCTTTAAAAAATAACATGTCATGCCAATGCAGATAACGATTTGCTCGACCTATCTCTATGTTTGGAATATCTGTATTGGCAAACCGTCCGGAGCACGAGTAAAGCATTGTAGCACGTTTACCATTGGCGATATATAAATGACCTGCAAGTTTTCGCCCATCTTTATGACAAACGTATGTCATGACTAACATACCACTCAGCTTTAGCCCTCTTACCCGGTCTTCCCGAAATAATTCAATCCCTTTATCCCTGGAGAAAGCGTTATAAAATGTCTTGAATTCATTAATATCTTCAAGAGAAGGCTCGCGTATGGTATTGATAGATAATTCATCTCTTGATCCCCTATTTATCTGATAACGAGTTGTTCGGTTGAGCGCTTTTCGTAATTGCTCTTCTGTTTTGTTTAGGTCAACACATAAGGTTAAAAATTTTTTATGGATGGCACACCATTTGTCTAACCCAATTAGTTTTGGTTGTTGATAATAATAGTACATATCCGCTTTTGAAAGTTCTTCATCTTCATCCTCCGATCCTGACTCGTATATCTCTCTAATCGTGAAAAAATATTTCTTCCACTGTACCGACACCATACAATCACCCTTTATTAAAATTTGTGGTTAGTCGCAGGCCGTTTATCCAAACTATTCGATTGCCAGTTCACCCATTGTTCTACTCCTGAATGCATAGGTTTTTTTTAGAAACCAAAAGTATTCAAGCAATTCCTCTAAAAATTTGATGTTTCTCTTCGTGTCTATACCAAAATTATGTGGATGCCACCATAAATGATAAATTTCACCCTTCTTAGCCGCGTGCTTCATGTCCATTTTAATTCGGTGCAAACGAAGGCCTTCCAGCAATTTTAATCTTCTTGAATATGGGGTCAGAAAACGGCTTGATTTAATATTCATTGGCATATCGTTGTTTACTTCCGGCAATGTATATGTCTGGTGACCAAACAAATTGACATATCTGTCCAGAAAGCGTAACCCCCTTTTTAAATAGCGTCTTCGTTCATTTGATCGCAGCCGGTAAACCCAGCTTTCTTCATTACCACGATAGGTCAGTAGCCCCAGTTTTCTGCACGCCTTCAAATAATCTTGATTGATCTGGTTCCGCGGAAAAACAATCGATTTCACGTCACTTCCATTTGCTTTACTTATCTCCATAGCTAATTGCAAGTCTGTTCTAAATTGTTCTTTTGTCTGTCCTTTTTCCAATGTATAGTAATGAGAGAATGTGTGGGTAGCCATTTCCTGTTTTGGTGTGGATTGAATTTTTTCAATCAAATATGGTGCAAAAAATAAACAGTTGTCATGATCGTTTATTGGATTGGCGGCGAGATAAACATATGGTGATAAGTATTTTTGAATATAGGTGGGTTTCTGTTCGGGTATAGACTTCGTAAGTTCGTTGACATTATTGAAATACATCATGCCGACAATTGCCCATGTAGCATGAATCTGATGGGCATGAAATTTTTCCAGAATGGTCAATACTGCTTCGTGTGCTCCCTTGACATTAGCTTCATATTCCTTTTTTTCAAAGACATCATGTACGCCCCAAAACAATTCGAAATCCAGTGAAATAACCAACGTGCCAGCTCTTTTTTTCCTCATGTCACACCCCCTCTTTTTCTAATTGCCGGTTGTATAAAACCTCATCTCATTGATATGGGCATACGTCTCTGCTAAACCTTCCTCCAGCCGATATTTCGGTTTCCATTGCAAAAGCTTCCTAGCTAAATCGTTCTGCAAACAACTATGGGCAATATCTCCGGGCTTTTTGTTTCTATAGTTTACGATCGTTGATATCCCTGCATTTTCTGCCAGTAATTCAATAAGCATATTAAGCGAAACTTTTTTACCGCTGCTTACGTTAATCGTATGTGACCCGGAAAGTGACGACGCCATCACACATGCCTCTGCAACATCTTTGACGTAAATAAAATCCCGTGTCTGTGTCCCATCCCCATAAATTGTAAATGGGAGATTTTCACTTATTTTGTTTAAACAAATGGAAATAACGCCTGCTTCCCCATCAGAAGCCTGTCTTGGGCCATAAACATTGGAAAACCGAAAAATGCTATAATTGAGACCGTACAATTCCCGATATAATCTGATATACGTTTCCGCAGCAGATTTGGAAATACCGTAAAAAGATGTCGGTTGAATTGGATGGGTTTCTTCAATGGGCAGGTAATCCGGCTTGCCATATACAGAGGCACTTGAGGCAAAAATAATCTTTTTTACCTTGTATTTAACCGCACACTGCAATATACGAAGCGTTCCAACGATATTAACGTTTGCATCTGCAATCGGGTCAGCAATTGACCGTGTTACCGAAATCTGGGCTGCGAGGTGATATATTATATCAGGTTTTTCATGTTCGATAATGTTGCGCAGTCCCGAATCAAGAATATTCATTTCATAGTATGTAACATTGCTATTTTCCCACCTATTATCCCCTGACATGTCGACCACTGCCACTTCAACATTTTCATCCAGAAGCCGGTCGACAACATGTGAACCAATAAATCCTGCACCACCTGTTACAAGTACTTTCATACGAAGATACCCCTCCGTTTCATTTTTTACTTTTTATAGTCGATAAACGAACCCATGGCATAGCCAGCAATAACCACATATGACGCCAATGAATGGTATCGATAAAAATACTGTTGAATATAATGCCAATTAACGATGCAGCAATGATGACAAAATACCCCTGGATGTCCGGGGGTGCCTTTATCACTAACTGGAGTGAACGGCTTAAACAAACAACTAGAAAGCCGATAAATGATAGCGCCCCGAAAATACCATTTTCTGCTATCAATCTGATATAAAGACTGTGCGCGGCTATATCCAACACGATTTCAGATTGACCTGGCCCAAACCCTAATGGAAATCGAAATATGTTATCAAGTGCATTCTCCTGATTTTGAAATCGTGTTTGGTCATAATCCTGCAAGCCGAACCGCCCAAAAAATAATTCTCCAACAGCGGTCGACGTAACAAAATATATCAATATTGGAGCAGCAGCAATTAGCAGCAGAAATAGTGTTTGAACACGTTTATGTGTACCGTTGTTTATAAGAAGAAAAAACACCCCAATCGCTAAAACCAATTGTCCCCACGCAGCCCGTGAATAACTAAGCAAAACACCTGTTGATAAAAGCACAAATAAACACAGCCACACGATCCTCATTTTACGGCGAGTCCTTCGCCTGCCCAACTGAAGCAATGTATACAATGCTGGTGGGACAAGAAAGGGGCCAAACACATTCGGGTCTTTAAAGAAGCCTTGCACGCGGCCCTGCATCAATAGAAAGTCCAAACCCGGGATAAGCTGAACGTATGCCGCAATCCCTGACATAACCGTGATGACCGCCGCAGCTAAATAGGCACTAAAAATATACCGGTACAGGTTAACGTGAAGTCGTGAACTAACCCCGGAAAACAAGAACCAGCTCACTGCCAAATAAACTGTTATCAAAAAATAACTAAACGCTTGTGCAAAATCCCTGGCGAAATATAACGATATCAGATTAGTTAAGGTGTATATGATCAGTAGCATTGCCGGGAAGAAATGATCCTTATTAAATTCAACAAGTCCGTAGAAAAATGCAATAAAACACAGAACAACCATCAATAAATCATATGGGGCAGGCTCCATTAGTACGATGGAACTAGTCGTCATCATGACAAAGATTAATCTTAAAAATCCTCTCTCCTCTTTCGCCAACGTTTTGGTCATAGATATCCCCTCAAGATTTGTAGACGTTTCTTTTTTGTTTTTGATAAAGTCCTAATGTGTACCACGAACAGATACCAATAACCAAAAAGCCGAGGGCGTGCGCAATACTCAGACAAAGAATGACAAGCCACGCTTCAGCCACCCATACATGAACAATGACCATTCCCAAAGCCAATAAGATAAATCTGAGAAGTTCGCAATACATTTGAATATGCTGCAGTTCAAGCAGATCAAAATTTGTACTGACAGGACCGACGATAAGCTGAATGAAAGGCAGAATGCTCATACACTGTACGAATACACCCGCTTGTTCCCATGACGAACCGAATATGACTGCGAAGGCAAATGGTGCGATGACTGCCGCTAATGAAAAAATGATGAAACTGATAAGGCTAAGTTTTTTCACTGTTTCCCAAAATAAATGGACAAATGAATGAAATGAGGTGTGAATAACTTTTGCTGATTTTGCCAAATATACCTGCTCAACCGAATAACCGAGTAAAGCATCCGGAAATGACAGAATCCGATGTGCAACTAAATACCAGCCGGCTTCCTTAACGCCTAAAGTCCCCGCTATATAAAGCGGTGGTAAATGGTGGGATAACCCCCCCAGTAAAGTGGACCAGCTCGTTATTAGCGGAAAACGTCGGTAACGGATAGCCATTCGCTTTATTTTCGTCAATGACAGGCTGGACAAATTGCGCTTAATATGCCTCCAGGATAAGGCAGCTAAGCCGAATCCCCCGGCAATCCGCCCAACCGCCTCTCCGAAGATCAAACTTGATGAGGTAGCAGACCATAAACCTAACCCGGACTGACTTCCAATTGTTGCCAGGTTCATTTGGACTTTTCCCCTGGCAATTATTGCGTATGTTTCTTCCCGGAGTGACCACAATTGAAATATTTGAAAAATACCTAAACCAAAAAGACTGAGCGGAAGATACCAAAGATAGTCTCCCAGTTCCGGGGTACCGATAAAGGCTGTAATGGCATGACTAAAATAACCTGTCATCATCGCGATAATACTGGTACAAACAGCCAACATGATAAGTGATAGTGCGAGCAAATTAATCGCATCTTCATCTTTTTCGGGCAGTGGAATAGCCACTTCATATTGCAGGGAATGCAAAAGCCCTAATGTATACAAAATAGATAAATATACGGAAAATAGGCCAAATGCCTCCGGACCATACAGCCTGGTAAGAAAGGGGGTCATCAGGACCACCGCGATTTGGGAAAAGGCACTACCGGACATTAAAATGGTTACACTATTGGCGAAGCTGCCATCGGTAATTTTTTGTTTAATGTTAAACAGTTTATTCATCATTAATACCTTTTTACATAGGCATAATAGTTTGCAAGGTGTTTTTTCTTATCTTTCTTTTTATTTAATACAGCCCCCGAAATCCTTGCATCAACATTCTTAAGTTGCTCAAGGGATTGCTGTGCGTGATTGACCTTGGTTACGCCAGCATTTACGATTAACACACAGCCATCAACCTTCGTTGCTAAGATGGACGGATCTGAAAAAAACATTGGTGTACTGTCAATAATAATCATATCAAACTGCGATCTCAGTTGTTCCAGAAGCTGATCCATACGTTCAGATGATAGCAGCTCCGCCGGGTTTGGCGGTATTGGGCCTGAACTTATGGCCGTCAAATTGGGAAAGGATGTGTCTGATAAAATATTATCTGCTTCTGCATAACCGGCTAAATAGTTTGTCAGCCCATACTGACTGTTGTCAGATCCCGGAAATCTATGGTCTTCTGCCTTACGTAAATCAGCATCAATAACAACTGTTTTCTTATTATCGATTGCCATGACGATTGCCAGATTTATCCCTGTTACGGTTTTGCCATCCCCTTTTTCCGAACTGGTTATCAGCAGTGATTGCATCGATCTGATGGAGCGTTGAAACTGGATATTCGTCCTGATTGTCCGGTAAGCTTCAAACGCCGGTGTTGTTGAAGGGGTCGTACGGGAAATTAAGTGTAAATAATTAGCCGTCCCTTTCTGCTTGTTATGTTCCTTCTGATGGGAAAATCCTTTTGAAAAAATTCCAACTGATCCTAAAAGTGGAACCTGCAAATATTTCTCCACATCCGTTCTGGAGCTTAACTTCGTATTAAAATAAGCGGATAAAAAGACATGTGTACAAGAATACATGATCCCAATAAGGAACGACACGATTGTATAAATGATCGGTTTAGGGCGAATTGGGTCGTTAAGGTCAGCTGGTTCTGCTTTTGTCAGGACATTTACATTGTTCATATTCATTAACGCAGTAACCTCTGCCTGAAATATACTGGCAAATGTATTAGCAATTTCAGCAGCCATTTCGGGGTCGTTATCTTCTATATAGAGTGAGATGATCTGGGAATCTGCATTTGTTTCAACACGGAGTTTCCGTTTTAAGTCGTTGCTCGTATAAGTTTGATTTAATTCCGCCGCAACTATATCGCGGATCCGTTTACTTTTGATAATTAATTGATACGTCTCAATCAACCGTAAATTCATTTCAATATCTGTTGATGATAATGGTTCATCTTCTGTTGTTGCAGTATGATTAACCAGTAAATCGGACCGCGACTCATAAACAGGTGTAACCAGATAATAGCTGATCAGCGCTCCAGCTAACGTAAAGGATAGCGAGACGACAATGATAAATATCATCCGCTTCTTAAATATCATTAAAAATTCTTTTATTTGGAATGATTGCTCCATATACGTAACCCTTTCTTATTTGGTATCATGAAGCCGTCAAACTGCTCCATTTGCTTTAATCACCTGTATAATTGTCCGAGCGATAATTTTCAGATCAAGAAAGAATGAACAATTCTCAATGTAATACAAGTCATAAGCAATCTTCCGGCCGTGATTCATGTTTGCCCTGCCATTTATTTGTGCGTATCCCGTTATTCCTGGCTTCATGAGCAACCTTTTTTCTTGATTCTCATTATAATATTGGGTGATTGCTGGTATCTCCGGTCTTGGTCCTACCAGACTCATCTCCCCTTTCAATACGTTGATCAATTGCGGCAGCTCGTCAAGACTGTATTTTCGCAGATGTCTGCCAATCCGGGTTACGCTTGTGCTCATATTGGATTTAAAGATAAAATGATTCGGTACACCCCTCACCCATCCAGCAGAAAATGTTCCCGATGACACGTCGTTTGCAGAAGCAGTCATCGTCCGAAACTTTACAATAATAAATGGATCGTTATGTTTTCCAATCCGGGTTTGCTTAAAAAAAACAGGCTTTCCATCTTTTATATAAAGCACCAGACAAATGATTAAAAATAAAGGGGCCAATAACACCAACAGAATGAAACTGACGGATATATCAAGGGTTCGTTTTAGTAAAAAATACATGGTACCCCGCTTATCTGTTAGTTCCTGTTGTGCTTCCATGGCTTACCCCTCCATTTTCATGCTGATTTTTATTGTCTGCTGTATTTTAGTTCATTCTATTCAGGCATTTTTTCCTATATAACAACTATTTGAAAATTATTTATGTCAACCCGATATAATACTTTCAGCCCACAATAAAAATCTCTTTCTGTTTATAACAGAAAGAGGTTTTTTAAAGTTATTTTCCATTTGATTGCATTAACATACGATAATAGCTGAATGTATCTTCAAGCATTCCTTCAAACGAAAAACCCGCTTCATATTTTTGTCTTGATCGTCGACCCATTTGTTCCCGCAAGTTCGGGTTTAAGATGAGCATTTTTAAGCGATCTGCCAGTATGTCTATATCGTCTTTGGGAACCAGATATCCATTTACATTATCTTCAACCATTTCACTCACTCCGCCAACATCCGTGGCTATAACCGGTATCCCACTTCTCATCCCCTCGATAATGCTAAGTGGTAACCCCTCCAACTTAGTTGTAAGAATGCATACTTGTGATTGGACTGCTAAATCGGCAACATCACCCCTATCTCCGAGAAACCGGATTCTGTCAGAAAACGTATAATGGCTGCTGTATGTTTCCACTTCCTTGCGCATGGGGCCATCACCAACGAAGTCGAGTTCCCATTCCAAAGCCTGAAGCCTTTCAAGTGCTTTTAACAGTAAAAGATGATCTTTTGGGAAGGCAAAACGAGCTACCATCATGAGTTTTGGGGGGTGTTTTTCCGGTTTACTCCTTTTGATATGTGGTACGTCTGGAATGCCGTTATGAATAACTTTCATTTTACTTCCTGGAATAACGTTATGTTTCAATGCCAGGTTATAATCATATTTAGAAACGGTTATGATCGCTCGTGAAAATTTGCCGACAATTTTCTCTATTGTTAAGTACAATTTCCTTTTCCTTTCAGGGACACCTTCCGTAAAAGCCCAGCCATGCGCAGTAAAAACAGTTGGAATACCAAGTGTTTTCCCGGCAATCCTTCCGATGATTCCGGCCTTTGATGAGTGTATGGCCAATAAGTTAGGTTTTATCGTTTTTAATAAACGCCGTATTTCAAAAACAGCCCTTAAATCATGGAAGGGATTAATACCGTGGACCAGATGATTTAATGGCACAAAGCTTATCCCATGGTCTGTTAATTCCTCGGTTATCGGACCCTTTCCCAGTGCGATTACAATAACCTCACATCCATCATTGGCAAGACCAATGGACAGATCTCTTACATGGATTTGCGCTCCCCCAAGAACATCCATTCTCGTTACGAATTGAACAATTTTCATGTCGACACCGCTCCCCTTAGGTATGTCTACCCAAACCATGACAAAAGACTCATGAAATGGCAGTCGATATACTATACTCATGGGATGAAAGATTTATTACTTGCATCGAAGAGGTGGTGTACTTTTTATGGCACGAGGAATAGGGGGGACAGGCTCACTGCCCCGCACCGGTTAAGCGGGCTAAGCTTTCCTCTCTTTGAACAAAAAACAGCCCACTTAAAGGTGGACTGTCGTTTTTTAGTTAACTAGCTTTCCGTAAATAGTCAAGGGCTTCCTCCACATGGCCATCCACTTTCACTTTGCGGAATTCTTTCTGCAGGTTGCCTTCTTTGTCAATGATGAACGTTGATCGTTCAATGCCACCATTCCAGACACCATAATCTTCAGCCACTTGGTGATCCTCATCTGCCAAAAGCATAAACGGCAGTTCATGTTTGTCAATGAATTTCTGGTGGCTTTCCACCGGATCTGGGCTGACACCGATGATGACAGCATCAAGATCACTGAATTTTTCCTTGTTATCCCGAAAATCACACGCTTCATTGGTACAGCCCGGTGTCATATCCTTCGGGTAAAAATAAAGGACGACATGTTGGCCTTTGAAATCTGACAGGCTGACTTGTTCACCGTCCTGATTCATCAGTGTAAAATCGGGTGCTTGCTTACCTGCTTCTGCACGCATTGGAATCCCTCCGTCATTTATCATGGTCATGTTCAAAGAAAGGCTGAGCCGATCTCTTGGAACAGCCTGTTATGTCCACTATAGCATATCCTTTTTTCTCTCTCTATTATCCTGATTATTTTGCACAAGTTTCAGTACGAATGCTGCCGGCAGAACATAGCCAATCAGCGCCTGCACAAGGGCAATCAGCCGCCCAATTCCAATCGGTGTGATATCGCCGTAACCGATCGTCAAGAGCGTGACACCACTGAAATAGATCGAACGCATGAGCGAGCCAACGATACTCTCGTCCCGAAGCTCGCTGTTTTCCACCAATAACACATGACTCATGGACAACACAAAGTAAACAAGGCCAAACCCAATAATTACAACTAAATAAATTATTAAGAGTGTATAAAAAATCTCAGCTGAAAAGCGACTTTCCTGCATTTGCATACGTTCAGGGATTTTCCCGCCGCGAACAAAACCGATAAGACTGGTCGTGAGAATACCAGCAATGCATATAATGATTAGCCATGCCATGATACCCATAAAATCCCCCGCTCTCCCCCTATCCTATGCTTATCCACCCGGTGTATTGTCATTTATTTTCCGCGATTTGCTTAATCAGTTATAATGGTAGAGTAACTTGACTTTTTTATGCATGATAACATGACTTAATGAGGGCAGGAGGTATTATGTTGGATTTTTCCACATCAAAAGCATTACATAAAGAAGCGCTTGACCTGATTGTCGGCGGTGTCAACTCGCCATCCCGTGCCTATAAAGGTGTCGGTGGCGGCTCACCTGTTTATATGGACCAGGGCGAGGGGGCCTATTTCTGGGATGTTGATGGTAACAAGTACATTGATTACCTGGGAGCGTTTGGACCAATCATTACCGGTCATGGGCATCCGCATATTGCTGAGGCTATAACAAATGTTGCCAACAACGGCGTCTTGTACGGTACACCTACAAGGCTGGAAAATAAATTTGCCAAAATGCTACAAGCAGCCATTCCATCACTGGAAAAAGTACGCTTCGTCAACTCCGGGACGGAAGCGGTTATGACGACGGTTCGTGTGGCACGTGCCTATACCGGCCGAAATAAAATCATCAAGTTTTCCGGCAGTTATCACGGGCATTTTGATTCAGTGCTTGTAGAAGCAGGTTCCGGACCGGCTACTTTGGGAACACCTGATTCAGCCGGAATCCCGCAGTCTGTTGCTGAAGATGTCATTACCGTACCGTTTAACGACCTCGACACTTTCCGGCGAGCCATGGATCAATGGGGAGATCAAGTAGCCGCCGTCCTGGTGGAGCCAATCGTCGGCAACTTCGGCATTGTGAAACCACACGAAGGATTCTTGCAGGGTATTAATGATACAGCACACGATGCTGGTTCCCTTGTCATCTATGATGAAGTGATCACCGCATTCCGGTTCACTTACGGCAGTGCACAGCAAATTTATGGCGTCGAACCCGATATGACAGCCATGGGCAAAATTATCGGCGGGGGATTGCCGATTGGCGCTTACGGCGGGCGCCAGGATATTATGGAACAGGTGGCACCGCTCGGACCTGCCTATCAGGCGGGGACCATGTCCGGAAACCCTGCATCCATATCAGCCGGCATAGCCTGTCTTGAAGTACTACAGCAAGACAGTGTTTATGAAAAATTGGACCGGCTCGGCGAGCGTCTGGAAACCGGCATCACGCAAAAAGCAAGCGAAGTGGGAATTCCAATTTCTGTCAATCGCATGTGTGGTGCCATGACCATTTACTTCGGCGGTGAAACAGTGACGAACTACGAACAAGCTGAAGCGAGCGATGGTGACGCTTTTGCTGAATTTTTCCGACTGATGCTTGAACAGGGTATCAATTTAGCGCCTTCCAAGTTTGAAGCATGGTTTTTAACGACCGAACATACGGAAGCTGATATTGACGCAACAATCGAAGCAGCAGGTAAAGCTTTTGCGGCAATGCGTTAATAATCATGCGACAGAAGGTGCTTCCTTCTTATAATAACAATCGAAAAAAACGCCAAAAAAGGGGCATGAATTTTTTATTTTTTCATGCCCCTTTTTTTGTTTTCTGAACGATTATAGTAGGTAGAAGGTGGATACAGTCTTTATGGCGAACTGCACATAAAAGCTCCCCCGCACTACTTGCGGAGGAACTGTAATAAGATCACGAATCCGTATGATCATCCAAATTCTGGACTTGATACAAATCATAATAATGACCTTTTCGTGCCATCAGTTCGCTATGTGAGCCGACTTCCTTAATCTCACCATCTTCAATGTGCACAATCCGATTAGCATGGGTAATGGTCGCCAGGCGGTGTGCCACGATAAATGTCGTCCGGTCGGAAGCAAGCCGCTCCATGGCCTCCTGTATGATGTGCTCGCTTTCCAAGTCGAGCGCTGACGTGGCTTCGTCAAAAATCAGGATAGGTGGGTTTTTCAAAAATACCCTGGCAATGGCAATCCGCTGTTTCTGTCCGCCGGATAATTTCACACCGCGTTCACCAACCATTGTATCGTAACCATCCTGCAATTCCGTAATGAAGTCATGGGCGTTTGCCGCTTTGGCAGCGGCCACCACCTCTTCATCGGATGCATCGGGCTTCCCCATGCGAATGTTCATAGCGATGGATTCACTAAACAATATATTGTCCTGCAAGACCATCCCAATGTTGTCGCGTAACGAACGAGCTTTCACATCACGGATATCAACACCGTCCACTTTAATCGAACCGCCTGTCACGTCATAAAAACGTGGGATAAGGCTGATGAGCGTTGACTTACCGCCGCCGCTCATTCCGACGAACGCGATCGTTTCACCGCTTTTGACATTGAGTGAGACATTGTGCAAGACGTCCGCTTCTTCATCTTCATACTTAAACGACACATGATCAACATTAATATTGCCATCAATACGGCCGAGCTTTTTGGCATACGGTTTATCGACAATGTCATACGATTCATTCATAAGCTCAAAGACACGGTCAATCGACGCAATCGATTGGGTCAGAACCGTCGAGGAACTGATCAACCGTCGCAACGGACCATAAACCCGCTCCATATAACCAGAAAAGGCCACCATCGTCCCGACCGTTACATTGCCCTGAATCACCTGATAACCGGCAAATGCAATAACCAATAGCGGAGCAAGATCAGTAATGGTGTTCATCACCGCAAACGTTTTGGCGTTCCAGTCGGTATGGTTAAGCGCTTTTTGCAGGAAGTTGGCATTCCGTGAATCAAATTGGTCCTGTTCATAGTCTTCCAGCGCAAAACTTCTTGTTACCGGAATGCCCTGGACACGCTCATGCAAATGCCCCTGCACTTCCGCCAATGATTGCGAACGCTCACGTGTCAGTCTCCTGAGTCTGCCATAAAAAACTTTGACGCAAAAACCGAATATCGGGAATAAAATGATGGCGACAATTGTCAGTCCGACATCCATTGTCAGCATGATGCCGATTGCAATCAGGATCGTGATCATATCCAACCAAATATTCATCAATCCGGTTACAACAAAATTTTTCGTTTGTTCGACATCATGTATTACCCGGGAAATAATTTCCCCGGTTTTTGTCTGAGAATAGAAACGCAAGCTCAATTTTTGAATGTGGTCAAACAGTTTATCCCTGATATCATACAGGATTGTGTTGCCCACCCACTGCGCCAAGTATTGTCGAAAGTATTCAATCGGCGGACGCAATATAAGGAAAATAACAAAAGCGCCGCCCATCAGCCAGAATAATTGCTCGAGTTTTGCCGCATCGGCCAGATCATCCGCATTAATAATATTATCAATAACATATTTCAAAATTAATGGGACCAGGAGCGGGATGCCGAATTTGGCGATTCCGATTATAACCGTTAACAAGATTTTCCATTTATATGGTTTTACAAATTGTAAATAGTTTTTAATACTGCTCATAACCTTCAATTCCTTCATCTATAATGACTTGAAAAGAAAAACCTTGCTACAAACGTAACAAGGGTTATTCTAAGACACTCTCTCGAGTATAAACCGATTCGATGACGGGAATCAATTATTTGGATTAATACGTTAAATACCGTTCATACCACTGGTCAATGAACGTTGCTGAAAATGGACCTTTCCGTTGCCGGACCCATCCCAGCAAGTAATCGACATGACGATGCAAAATCCGATCCAGTGAGTCAGGGTAGTCCATCTGTTCTTTATGTTCTTCATACTCATCTTCATCCAATAGATCGTACGTCATATCGGGGTATACTTTGACATCGAGATCGTAATCGATGTATTTTAACGCTCCCCCATCAAAAACAAATGGTGAACTGATATTGCAATAGTAATAAATCCCATCTTCCCGCAACATCCCGATGATATTAAACCAATAATCGGCATGAAAATAACAAATGGCAGGCTCCCGTGTAATCCATGTCCGGCCATCGCTTTCCCTCACAAGGGTTTTATCATTTGCCCCAATGATGATCATGTTCGTCCCCTTGAGCACGCGTGTATTGTCCCATACCCGGTGCAGGTGTCCATTATGTTTGTAGCTGTGTATTTGCATTGTTGATCCTGCCCTTGGAGCAGCCATCCAATCTCTCCTTAGAAGAAAAAAAGGTCCTTTTCTTCATTATAAGCCGAACGGCAGAATATCAAAAGTAAAGGCCTTTTTGTAAATTTTGTTGTGCTTGAACTTTCGGAGTTGATAAAAACTGCGACCTACTATGAAAACATATTTGAGTGCTATAATACCGCTACGGAAATACACTCCGCTTTCCGCGGGGGAGTGGTGAGCCTCCTCGGGCTGATGCCCTGTGGGGTCTCACCGATCTCCTACTTCCCGCAGGAGTCTCCGTGTATTTCCTTCGCTATTGCGGCGTTGACTGAAGCGGAGGGCAGTTGACACCTGTGGGAAAGCGGACAGCTGAGATCTGAGCAGGAAGCGGTTTTTGCTTCCGAGGAAGCTGAAGCGTTGCCCACGGAAAGCGACTGCCCGGAGCGGAAATCAACTTACCGCAGTTACGTCGCAGTTTATGGGTTTTGTGTCAAAAACAGTACCCTTCTAGAAAACAGCCAAAGTAAAAAATCTTTGTGATACGTTAACGTCGATTTTATTTCTAGACGCGTGTGCTTGTTGTGTTGTAAGTTATGTGGTGACCCCATAACTCAGGCAACTCGAAGCTTAGCTTGGTGGATGTGCTGGCTCGTGGTTTTCCACAAGCCCGCGCCAAGTCCTCTTTATGGTCGGCCCAACACGATCGTTTTACGAAGCGAAAACGAAAAGAGCTCCCCAGAGAAGGGAGCTCTTTCATAATTCATCGGAGTGACTGCGTTATTTTTTCTTTTGCTGTGATTTTTGGTTCTGCTTTCTGACTTCTTGTGCGTTTGTTTCAGATGCAAATTCAGTACCATACTGACCTTGCCCTTGTTGCGCCTGCTGGTTTTGCTTTTTTACTTCCTGTACGTTGGTACCAGCAGATGTTTTGTTTGGCTGTTGTTTTTTAGCCATCACTATCACCTCCGCAGTCATTACTTTTTCCATTTTGCCGGCTGTTATCCACAATAACCAGAGTTAAAATTATCTGGTGAAGGGTAAATATGGAAAATGCGTGCAGCAACATTAACGTGACGTGATATATGGCATCATTTTCTGATGCGAAACCGGAAATGGGTACTCGTCCAACATATCACGGCTCACAAACCGCAACCGTTTATCTGCTGCCTGATCACGTGATGTTGTAGCCGTTACAATTTCCAGTTGCCAAATAATATGGGAAAAGACATGTTTCAGATCCCCTTGTTTCGCTGACAATGTGATATCGATGCCATATTCCAGTTGGAACCAATTATCCATATGATCTTTCCCGATTTCATCCACCGGAACCATCGGGAATTGCCACATATTGGCCAAAAGCCCATCATCGGGGCGTTTTTCGATCAGATATTCATCGTTATCATTACAGATGAGCAGGACCGTATAGTGAACTTTTTTCTGCTTTTTGGCTTTTGATTTAACGGGCAAATCCTGTTCCATGCCTTCTTGAAACGCTCGGCAATATTCCTGAACCGGACAGAACAGGCACATGGGTTCTTTTGGTGTGCATACCAACGCTCCGAGCTCCATAATTCCCTGATTGAATGATGATGGGTCTTTATCGGATATAATGCCATCAGCATAATGTTCAAATTGTTTTTTGACTTTTGGCTGGGCAATATCGTCTTCAATTTTTAAGACACGGGAAAGGACACGCATGACATTACCATCGACCGCTGGCTGTGGCTTGTTGAAGGCAATGGATAAAATCGCGCCCTTCGTATAGGGTCCAATTCCTTTTAGTGAGCCGAGCGCTTTTGGATCATCCGGTACTTCACCATCATATGACGCAACCACTTCCCGTACAGCGTTTTGCAAATGGCGTGCGCGTGAATAATACCCTAGGCCTTCCCACGTTTTTAAAACATCCTGCTGGTCTGCATAAGCTAAATCATGCAAAGTGGGATATTTTGCAATAAACCGTTGAAAATAAGGGATAACCGTAGCAACCTGCGTCTGCTGCAGCATAATTTCGGACACCCAGACTTTGTAGGGGTCCTGATCATGGCGCCATGGCAGGTCACGTTTATTAGCTTGATACCAATCGATCAAATTGGTCTGGAAGCCTTGAACGTCAAAACTCTGTAATATTTGTTCCGTCATTCTGTTACATCCTTTTGTTATAATGATACTAAGCTTACAACTTATTTAACTAAACTTCCCAATCCTTTATTAGGAGGAACCTGACTTATGGACACAGGTACCCACATTGTGATGGGGGTTGCAATCGGCGGGCTGGCAACATTGGATCCCGCTGTGCACAATGATCCTGCATTATTCGGTGCAATATTGGCTGGAACGGTCGTAGGATCACATGCTCCTGATTTCGATACCTTTTTAAAATTACGAAATAACGCTGTTTATATCCGTCATCACCGTGGCATCACCCATTCCATTCCTGCGGTTATCATGTGGGGAATCCTGCTGGCCGGCATTATTCATGCCATTGTACCAAGTATCAACTTCGTCCATTTATGGGCATGGACAGCACTTGCGGTGGTGCTCCATGTGCTCGTGGATATCCCTAATGCGTATGGAACACAAGCGTACCGGCCTTTTACCAATAAATGGGTGGCACACGGGGTGATTAATACGTTCGATCCGTATATTTTTCTGCTCCACATCGGCGGGATTGTTGCCTGGCTGCTCGGGGCAAATCCCGGGTACACATTCCTGATTATTTATGCCGTCATCGCGCTTTATTACGTGAAACGGTATTTGGATAAACGAGAAATCATCCGTAAAATCAGGGAATTTTATCCGGAGACAGAACAGATTGTAACCTCCCCGACGATTAAGCAAAATCGTTGGCGTGTTGCCATTACGACAACCGATTACTTTTATGTCGGCGTGGTAAAGGATGGCCACATAGACATCATCGATCAATTTAAGAAGGTTCCGCTGCCGAATAACGACCTGTTCCAACTGGCGAAACGGGATAAAAACATCGCTGCGTTCTTGTCATTTTCCCCGGTTTATCGCTGGGAACAGCGTGAATACGATGATTTTACCGAAATCCGGATGATCGACTTGCGCTACCGATCCAATGAACGCTATCCATTCGTTGCTGTTGTCCAGATTGATGACAACATGCACATTTTGACATCCTATACTGGCTGGATCTTTTCCGAGCGCAAACTGCAAAATAAACTGGAAGTCGGTGACTCACCGGTATAAGAAAAAACGCTGACGCGTCTTTTCAGATGCCAGAGGTCAGAAGTCGGATTGGAAGAAATCGGCGAGTTAGCCGATTTCGGCATTGAAAATATCGTCCAAAATTTTATACTTTCTAATCTTTTAAGAAAAACTCGGCTGCCGCCTCGTCTTTTTAGAGGTCAGAGGCCGGAAGTCAGACTTGAAATCGGCGAACCAGCCAGTTTTTTTTGATGGTCTGTCGTTGCGGCTGCCTGCTCTTTTAACGCCTATATTTCGACTTTATCGCCCAGAAGTGAAATTGGGAGGGCCTCTTCTTTTTCCTGCTCTTCATTCAATAAATTGACGCGGTGTCCCCAGGCAAACACGCCATTTATAAAATTGATTTTAAATTTATACCCCGGATCGCCTTTTAATTCATGCACGTCCTGTGGCAAAAAGTCATCCGGATTCAGCATATAGGCAATGGCAACCTGCATTTTCCGTTCGTTGATGGCCACTTCACTGATATTGCCGAGCTGTTCTGCTTTTTGCGCCTTTTCCTTTAATTTGCCAACTTCTTCGCGCAGCTGCTCAACCGTATAATCACTATATCGAAAATCCATTTTTTCATACTCCCTTCTTTATCCCGCATCTAACGGACAGTAACCCGCCTTACTACGGCGGCCAACTGTCCGTAAATGTCCGATTCGGTTCAACTAACAATCAGTGGGGAATACCACCCCACTGATTGAAGTTTCACTTTATCAGTTTACATTTTATCAACAGTTTAGGAAAATAGAAATCATCAGAGCTTATTTTCCTGGAGGGGATACAGAATGTCAACAGTAGCTATTACGGGGGCCGGGAGTGGTCTCGGCCGCGCGCTTGCCCTGAAATATGCGGTAAATAATGATAAAGTCTTTTTACTTGGGCGGGATGATACGAAACTGCATCTGGTCCAAAAGGAAATTCGGGACAATGGCGGGCACTCGGAAGTGATCCTCTGTGATGTGCAGGAGCCGGCGTCGATCAGCATTGCCTTTCAGCAAATCGGGGAACTGGATGTGTTCATCAATAATGCTGGTATCGGAATTTTCGGCCCGTTAGAGGATTATACCGTCAGCGATATCGACAAAACATTACATACCAATGTCAAAGGTACAATCCTGTGTGTTCAGTCGGCGCTGCCATTAATCCATGAAAGCAAAGGCCGCGTTTTAACGATCATTTCCACAGCCGGTCTGCGCGGGAAGGTCAGTGAGTCGATCTATTGTGCCAGTAAGTTTGCCGTCAAAGGCTTTACGGAAAGCCTGCAAAAAGAATGGGAACATGAGCCGATTACGATAACGGCTGTTTACATGGGCGGCATGAATACGCCATTCTGGGATCAGTCAGACCACATAGACGATCCTGCTGTTCTTAAAGGACCTGACGTTGTCGCTGAGCAGATTTTCAATGAAGATGACGGGCGGAACGAAATTGTCATTGACCAGTAGGCATTTGTTTAGATTATGCCTCCCGATTCTCATCCAGAAACCGGTTAATCAAATCAATAGTGAAGCCTTTGCGATATAGGGCTTCTTTCAGTTTCTGTTCCAGCTTAATACCGCTGAGCTTCTGCTGGTGTTTGCGAAGCAGCTTTTCACCCTGCTTAACGAGTGCTTCCCATTCGGTATCATCGTCCTGGTGATCCTGAAGTTCAGCCGTCACAGCCTGAACAACATCGCCAGAGAATCCTTTTTGCATGAGTGTTCCCTGCAGCTGCTGAATTTTTTGCCGGAATGCCTTAACAGGTCCGGCGGTGAGCTTTTTTTCCGCCAATTTCATGGCTTTTTCGAATTGAATATCGAATGTATACACGGCTACCGCTTCTCCGGCAAGGATACCGTCGACACCTTTTTGCCGTAACTCCTGTTCAACCAGCTTAGGGCCCTTGCTTGACGTGTTCAGCCGCGTGCGAACGAATGTGTCAGCAAATTGCCTGTCATCAATCAGTCCTTCAGTCGAGAGCTTGTTCATGATGTGGGTGATCTGTTCCTCATCCACCTCTTTTTGCACCAGATAATCGTTAATTTCTTTTTTCGTCCGCATCCGATAGCTTAAAAAATTGATGGCAAGGGTATAGTTTTTATGTCGTGTATCTTGTCGGATCAACGCATCAATCGTCGCTTCATCCAGATCCATCTGTTTACGCAGGCGATATTCGATTAACACTGCCTCATCAACACTGAAACCATACCTCTCACCCTTGCCGTCATCCAGAAAAATATTGTAACGGTCGTTATGTTTTTTCTGTGTCGTAATCCGGGAAATTTTTGGCACTGGATTCCCCCCTCCTTTTTCCCCCTATTATACCACGAAAACAGCCATCATCAGAACGTTTGGACTAAACATAACAGGTGCGGAATAAACTATAACGGAACGGAATGGAGTGAGCACTATGAATATCATGATTACCGGTGGAACCGGTTTTGTGGGTAGGCACCTTACAAAAGCATTGGCCGGACAAGACCATCATGTTTACATATTGACGCGTTCACCAGAAGAACATACTGATACCGACGAAACATCATTCATCGGCTATGATCACCCGGTTGATGGGCTGCCGGCAATTCAGGCAGTGATTAATCTGGCCGGGGATTCATTATTCGGTTATTGGACGGATAAGAAAAAAGAGTCGATCCGCCATAGCCGGATTGACACCACTAGTCGGGTTATCTGGATGATGGAACAGATGGAAAAGAAGCCGAATGTCTTTATTAGTGGATCGGCGGTAGGGTTTTACGGAACTTCCGAGGACCACATATTTACCGAAAAAACGACAAAACCCGGTAATGATTTTCTGGCCAGTGTCGTTGTGGCGTGGGAACAGGCAGCCAAAAAGGCGGAGAGTCTTGGCATCCGCACCGTTTATACACGGTTTGGCGTTATTTTGGGCGAGAAGGGTGCGCTTCCTCTCATGAAACTGCCCATGAGGCTATTTGCCGGTGGTCGAATCGGTAATGGTGAACAGTGGCTATCCTGGGTACACATTGATGATGTCGTCGGTCTCATCCAATGGTGTCTGCTTCATGATGATATCAGCGGCCCTGTTAACGTGACTGCACCGCATCCAAAGCGGAACAAAGATTTCACTAGGGTCCTGGCACGTGTCCTGCACCGGCCTAATTGGCTGGCGGTTCCCACTTTGATGGTCAGGACTGTGATCGGGGAAATGCGTCTGCTTATCGCCAATGGTCAATTCGTTTTACCAAAAAAAGCACAGAGACATGGTTATTTATTCGTCTACCCTTATCTGCAGGAGGCTCTCCAGGCAACTGAAAATAAATGAACAGCTTTTTTGTATAGTTTACGCAGATAGGGGAATCCTATGCGTAAAGCGAGGGATATGAATGCCAAAGAAACCAATCGAACAAGAACGATTTTTGTCCAAAACGCAGGAAGTCCTTTATCAAAAAGCATTCAGACGTGCCGACAAGACGTATAAACAAGCATCCCAAAGAGGAAATCGCCATTAGAGTGGCGGTTTCCTCTTCTTTTGTCCACAAGCATCCACAAAGTTGTTAACAAACTCGTATAAACCCCTCCACAGAAAGGTCACTTATTAACAGTCAGTCAGTGGGTAACCCTGCCATCCCTTGTGTATAATGTGGATATGTCTGTTGATCACTTTATGCCAGCCCATATGATTGTTGATAACGTTGTGGATCATCCAGCATTCTTTTTGCTCGGCTCAGCGCATCCCGTTTAAGCGTCGCAAACCCGAATCCGGTCGTAATTAACGCCGTTTCAAATACCAGTGCAGCCTGAAGGATAACCGTTTTCTCCACATTCCACAAATAAATGATGACCGTATTTCCCCCAACCACGTGGATTTCGAAATCGTCTTCATGAAATGTCGCCCGCAACATCATGATTTTCGTTAAACTTGTCACCGTTTTATGACATAGAATTAGACAGCTCACCATACATATCAGCCCCAAATAAGTTCTAGTTAAGAACATATTACTATATGTGCGAAATAGGCACAACAGTTTAGCCTTTCACACACTTAATCATGATAGGATTTAATTACCCTTGGGAAAACTTGGGTGCATTTATTCAGCGATGAGCAGAGTGTGATAATCATGAACCTGGAGAAAATTGCCTACAATATTAAGTTGTTGCGTGAACAAAATGGCTGGACACAGGAAAAAATGGCGGATAAACTGAACATTTCCCGCTATGTTGTCATCCGATGGGAAACAAATAAAGTCATCCCGGATACGGAGTCATTGGTCAAATTAAGTGAACTGTTCGATGTCACAATCGATCACATCGTCGGCAATCATTCATTCCGCGAAGATCTGCTGAAGGATTTCAAGCGGATATACAGTTCCAAAGCGAGGTCGTTTGACGAGGAAGCAGTGGAGCTTGTGCAATACATGATGGAGAATCCTTTCTTTAAAGAGCAGGTTTTCCGTATGCGAAATCTCCCAGCCCGAAAGCAGCGGATCGTTCATGACATGCTGGATCACTTTATTGAAAATGTCGATAAAATATAGCATAGCCTGGAAATTAAGTTTAAACTGACTTTAACCGTCTATTACTGGCTCCGATGCTGGCACTTATCATTAAAAAATATGACAAGTGCCAGTTTTCTTTTGAAAAGTGTACTTTATTTAAAACACCCGGTCTTGTTGCATTTTTAACGTTTGCGACAGTTGTCCTGCTGGGCG
The DNA here is from genome assembly GCF_042679865.1 of Lentibacillus salinarum. NCBI lineage: Bacteria > Bacillati > Bacillota > Bacilli > Caryophanales > Bacillaceae > Lentibacillus > Lentibacillus salinarum. The sequence goes on from NZ_JBHTNH010000003.1 coordinate 26,452, forward strand.
TCATCACAACGATTTTTGCCCACATACGCGCGTGGAGCCCGAATCGTATCGCCGACTATAGTCAGCAAATGCTCGTAACCGGCAGCGCTCCATCTGATTTAATTGGTACAGCAATCGTTACGATTATCATGATTGTGGTACTGGTTGTTGCTTCCGTCTATACACTCAAATGGCAGAGTAAGAAAAACTCGGCTCCCGCCTCGTCTTTCTAGAGGTCAGAGGCCGGAAGTCAGACTTGAGGAAATCGGCGAGTTAGCCGATTTCGGCATTGAAAACGTCACTATTAGTGATAGATATTCCTATCATATAAGAAAGGGACTGGCAGCAACCAGCCCTTTTTCTTATTTTACTTCACCTCTCATCTTGAAGTGGGGTCTTACTGCCAGTTACATGCGGGATAAATCATCAATGCCATTTATCTGACTTTAACTGTCGTAATCCTTCTTAAAAAAACGAAAGATATACCATAAATTACGATCGCCATGCCCAGGAGCCGATAAAAGAATCCGAGATCAATTCCCGTAAATACATCAATAGCGAAATTAATGAGCCAGCCCTGTGCGATTCCTAAAAGACTGATAACCAGCAGCGCGCCAAGAAAACTGCCACCGCCTGCCAGACCATATTTATAGAACAGCAGTCCTATGATAAACAACACGGCCATTAAGAAAAACATGATCGACGTATCAATGAGAATGCGTGTGTACCAAGTATCATCCACGAAATATGCAGGATGGAGGAATGTAAACAGATCAATCCCTGTTGTGTTCATTAAAGCCATGACCAACGCCTGCAGAATAGTGGCAGCAATAGCCATTGCGAACGAAAGAATGAGAAAGAATATGCCAGTGCTGACAAATAAATTTTTGCGCGTTGCTCCCATTTTAATAGCAAACGGCATTGAATCCTTCACGGTCAAAAATCCCACTATCGCACAAAAGACATACATTGGTCCGGTCAGGCTGAAAGTGAAAAATGTGTCGCCGTCATTCAATCCTGCCAGGAAATACGTGAAAGCCAATGAAACAGCTAATATTGCCAGTAAAATCATCCAAAAAACCATCAATGAGTAACGAAGATCCGATCCGTAGAAATAAAGCAATCCTTTTATCTGTCTGCTCATTGATTATGCCCCCTTATTTTCCGTCAAATAAATCATCAGTTCTTGTATAGGTATGCCTTCAGCTGTCAGACCGGCTGATTTTGCCTGCTCCATATTTCCATACACATATGCCGTCATCATACCGGCAAGCTGTTTGCTCTGAATGACTTCCTTGTCTTCGATAAACGTCTCAACATCCTTAGTAGCTCCAGAAACCGCATAAGCATTATCACGCAGCGCGTCAGCTTGCTGCTGCATGACAAGTTTCCCATCTTGCAAAATGAGCACTTCCTCAAACATCAAACTGACTTCATCGATTAAGTGGGTCGAAAAAATGATCGTGCGTTGCTCGGCCTGATATTCTTCCAGTAAAATATCATAAAACGTTTTGCGTGCAGCGGCATCAAGCCCGATATATGGCTCATCAAAAATAGTGATGGGCGCCTTGCTTGCCAGACCAACGATAATGCCGAGTGCTGAAGCCATCCCTTTTGACAAAGCTTTCACTTTCGCATTCGGATTCAGGTTATATTCACGGATCAGCTCATCAGCTAGTTCCTGATCCCAGGTCGGGTAAAAGTAAGCATAAATCCGCAGCACATTTTTGATTTTTAAATCCTTTTTAAAATTATCGCCTTCTTTAATCAGACAAATCGATTCCGTCAGGCGTTGATTATCAAACGGATTTTCCCCGTCAATCAGAACCTCACCATCTGACGCTAAAATGTGACCAGACAGTATCTCCATGAAGGTTGTTTTCCCCGCACCATTACGCCCAAGCAGTCCATAGATTTTTGGTTCTGATAACGTGAATGATACATCGTCCAGCGCTTTCGTATCTTTATAAATTTTCGTTACATGTTCAACGTCAATTTTCATTCCTTTTCCCCTCCCTGTTCACCATTTCCAGCAGTTCATCTTTATTAATGTTTAATTTCGCCGCTTCATCTTTTAATGGCAATACATAATGTTCATAAAACGTCTGCTTCCGCTTCTCGATTAAAATCGATTCGGCATCTTCGGTCACAAACATTCCGACACCCCTCCGTTTTACTAAAACACCCTCATTCACCAGCTCATTGGTGCCTTTCGCTGCCGTCGCCGGGTTGATTTGATAGTATTTGGCAAATTCATTTGTGGATGGAACACGTTCACCCGGCTTGATTGTGCCATTAATAACCGCGTCTTCTAGTTGTTGTTTAATCTGCACAAAAATGGGTTTATTTTCATCCAATTGCAATTTCATAATGAGGCTCCTTAGCTAATTGGTTAATTACTTATGTAACTAACCATATAACGTTAGTTGCTGTTTGTCAATCATTTTTTGAAAATTTTATAGACGTTGTGACTGTGTTATCTTATGTTTACTTCTTAAGCTACATCTGGCCGCTTCAAATGATAGTGAAGGTCGCTTTCCGAAATCATTCAGCCATTTCATTGCACGGGCATAAAAATACTCCGCACTTTAACCAGTGCGGAGCTCAACTAGTCTTCTCCTATTTTTTTATCCTGTGATTTTGGTAATCGGCCTGCTTTTTTGGCTGATTCTCGGAGTAAAAATTCAACATGACTGTTGACACTCCGGAATTCATCTTTAGCCCAGACCTGGAGAATCTCATATAATTTCGGGTCTATCCGTAATGGGAAATGCTTTTTTTGAGCCATCTTAACCCTCTTTTTACTGGTAAAGTGTTCCCGTGTTCACGACAGGCTGTGTGCCGTTTTCCGAAACAATGGAAACGAGCAGATTATTGGCCATTGTCACACGCCGCTCCTCATCCAAATCAACGACACCATCTTTCTCCAGCTGAGCAATCGCATCTTCTACCATTCCGACGGCCCCTTCGACAATTTGCTTGCGTGCGGCAATAATAGCACTCGCCTGCTGCCGCTGTAGCATTGCCTGAGCGACTTCTGTGGAATAAGCAAGATGTGTCAGGCGTGTTTCCAGCACTTCGACGCCGGCCACTGTCAGCCGCTTCTGCAAATCTTTCGCCAATTGTGCCGATACTTCCTCCGCATTACCGCGCAACGTCATTTCATCATCCGTAAACGTGTCGTATGGATATTGGGTGGCGACAGCACGGATCGCTGTTTCGCTCTGGATTTCCACATACTTTTCATACCGATCCACTTCAAAAACCGCCTTTGCGGCATCAACGACTTTAAAGACAATAACCGCCGCGATTTCGATCGGATTACCGTTGACGTCATTTACCTTCAATCGGCTACTGTTAAAATTCCGGACACGCAGTGAAATCATCCGTCTGACCGAGAACGGCACCGTAATCACAATGCCTTCCTTGCGAATACTTCCCATATACTTTCCCAAAAAAATCACAACAGCCGCTTGGTTCGGTTGAACAACCGTGATACCGCTTCCTAGTACAATCGCAACAACAAGTGCGATGGCACCGATAATCCAGTGCCCTTCCAGAAAACTCATGACCGTAACCGCAACAAGGACAGCGATCGCCAGTATTCCAACATAACCATTCATCATCCAGGCATCTTTTTCACGTATCACATTGACACACCTTCCCCATCTTTTTGGCAACATATTATTATGATATCAGTTTTGTTTATTTTTGTAAATATTTATCCAGCTTTCAACCGGGTCATCGGACTATTTTCATGAAACACAATGAAGCCTTTGCCATCTGTCCGGACCGTTATATCGCCAAACATCGCCGTTGGATAAATCGTCGTATCGACTTTGTGCAAATTTTCCATGACCCTGTCGACCGGGTGCCCGTATTCATTCTTTTGGCCATAAGTCAACACAGCAGCATTCGGGTTGACCGCCTGTAAAAATTCCAGCGATGTACTGGTACGGGAACCATGGTGGGCCACTTTCACGATTTCCGAATTCAGATCATACTTTTCCATCAAGCGCCTTTCCTGCTCTTTTCCGACATCACTCATTAACAGAAAATCCATTTGGTTAAACGTGAGCTTCAGAACGATGGATGATGCATTATTCGATTGCGAGCTGTTATGGGTATTCAGCACGCGAATTTTTAAATAAGGATCAATTTTAATCAGCTCATGTTGTTCGGCAATTTCAATCGGAATCTTCTGTTCCAAAATTCGGCTAACATACCTGGCATATGTTCTTGTGGAGTGGATTTTTCCGGTATCCATAATTTTTTCCACATTAAATGATTTCATGACTTCCGGCAATCCGCCGATATGATCGATATCCGGGTGTGTTGCAATCACTAAATCAAGTTTCTCCACGTTTTGCTCGTTAAGAAAAGCGGTGACTTTTTTTCCTGCAGCCGGACGACCACCATCAATCAGGATATTTTTTTCGGATGGGGTTTGGATCAGCATGCTGTCCCCCTGACCGACATTGATGAAATGCACATCCATATTCGGCTGCTGTTCAGCGTATACGGCTGGCAAACTGATAAAAGAGCAAATGATGAGAATTACAGTCAATATACTAATATACCGTTGCATGATAAACATCCTTTATAGCTGGTTGCTTTTAGTTTTTGAAGTTGGAATTTCTATTATGCGAAATGAGTGGCGAAAATATTAGCTTAGGATGAAGCTAGGTTGACGTTTTAGTGTACGCCGATTTCCTCATGTCCATACTTGTCCATTCGGGGTAAAGATTTCTTTCTTCGGCTGAAGTTCGGGCTGAAGTTCGCCCGCTCCGACGGCATTTTTAGACAGAAAAAGCCGCTGACCAGAGTCAGCGACTTCCTTTTCTTATCTACAATACTGATTGTAGATTCACTTTATTTCATTTTTCCAACAACAATCTCGCCATCGTTGACATCGACGCTGACAGCTTCAACCGATTCTTCTTCCAGAATGAGGTCGGTCAGCTGATCTTCAATTTTGTCCTGGATGACGCGGCGCAGTGGTCGTGCACCAAAGCGGCGGTCATAACCAAGGCGGACAAGTTCTTCTTTCGCAGCGTCCGTAATCGAGATGGAGATATTATTTTCTTCAATGGTTTCTTCCAGCTCGTGAAGCATCAAATCAACAATTTGCAACAAGCTTTCTTCCTGAAGTTCATTAAATTGAATTATGCTGTCAAATCGGTTCAGGAATTCAGGTTTAAAATAAGCACTCAAGTTTTCCAGGGTTGACACAGCATCATGTTCGTCACGGTTAAAACCGACATTGATTTGTTTTTCACCTGTTCCAGCGTTACTGGTCATAATGATAACCGTTTCTTTAAAGCTGACCGTGCGGCCGTGTGAGTCAGTCAGTTGCCCGTCTTCCATGATTTGCAGGAACATGTTTTGCACGTCAGGATGTGCTTTTTCAATTTCATCGAGCAAAATGATGTTATACGGATTGTGGCGGACTTTTTCAGTTAACTGACCTGCTTCTTCATGGCCGACATATCCTGGTGGTGAACCGATGATTTTCGATATGGCGTGTTTTTCCATATACTCACTCATATCGAGACGAATCAGGCTGTCACGTGTGCCGAACAATTCTTCAGCCAGTGCTTTCGTCAGTTCGGTTTTACCGACACCTGTTGGGCCGACAAACAGGAATGAACCGATTGGGCGATATTTGGATTTCAGACCTGCACGGCTGCGGCGGACGGCTTTGGCCACTTTTTGTACTGCTTCGTCCTGACCAATAACTTTGGCGCTGAGATGTTCACCCAAATTGCGCATCTTTTCCTGTTCATCTGCTTGCAGCTTCGTGACCGGAATACCGGTTTTCTCTTCCACAATCAATTCAATATCGGAAATGTCCACATCAACAACTTGTTCTTCATCTTTTGCTTTTTCCAGTTGTTTTTGCAGCTGGATTTCCTGATAACGAAGGTGTGCTGCCGTTTCGTAATCTTCTTTTTCAGCAGCGGCTTCTTTTTCCCGGACGACTTCATCCAGTCGGTTTTGGATGGTATCCGAATCTTTTTCCGCGTTGTCGAGATTCAAACGTGATCCGACCTCATCCATCAAGTCGATTGCTTTATCCGGCAGGAAGCGGTCCTGGATATAGCGTTGTGACAGTGTCACGAATGCGCGAATCGCTTCATCGGAATAGCGGACTTCATGGAATTTTTCATAGCGATCTTTGATACCGCTCATGATCTGGATAGCGTCTTCCACGGATGGTTCTTTAACCATCACTGGCTGGAAACGACGCTCAAGGGCAGCGTCTTTTTCAATCTGACGATACTCTTTCAGTGTGGTTGCCCCGATCAGTTGCAGTTCACCGCGTGCCAATGCCGGTTTCAAAATGTTGCCGGCATCCATTTGTGAACCTTCGGCGGTACCTGCGCCAACCAGCAGATGGATTTCATCGACGAATAGGATGACATTTTGCCGTTCTTGCAATTCCTGAACAAGCTGTTTCATCCGTTCTTCAAACTGGCCGCGCATGCTTGTATTAGCAACAAGTGATGCGACATCCAACAGATAAATTTCTTTATCCATCAGTTTGGCCGGCACTTTGCCTTCCGTCATTTTCAGCGCCAATCCTTCGGCGATCGCTGTTTTCCCGACACCAGCTTCACCAATCAGGATCGGATTGTTTTTGTTCCGGCGGTTCAGTGTTTCAATCACACGTTTCACCTCGGTGTCACGGCCGATAACCGGATCGATCAAACCAGCACGGGCAGCGTTGGTAACGTTTTTGCCCAGTTGATCAAGTAAACCGTTACCATTGCCGGTTCCTTGCTGTGTTTTCGTTCCGGTGAACCCTTGACCTTGCTGACCATTTCCCTGGAAAAATTTATTAGCAAAATCGCCTTGCTGGCCTTGACCGAAGTCACCATTCATCATGCTGCCCTGGATTTCCTGAAAACATTGATTACATAGATGCATATTCATTCGTTCATTGTTGATTTGCATTGCGACGTTAATGGATGCTGGACGAGTACCACAATTTTGACATTGCATATGTGATTCCTCCTTATTTTCATAAATAGATTGTTGAAAGGTTTGACTTTGACTATCTTTGACCTTTGATTCTTATTATACTCTGACCTTCTTTGACTTTCAAGGGGGTTGCCTAATTTTTTTCGAAAAAATAATTTCCTGGAAAACCCTTTGTATACGGGGGTTGCACTTCTTTTTCACGAGATCTTAATAGGTTTCACTATCACTATTAACGTCAAAAGGGCCACCCTAAACATAGGACAGCCCATTAAAAAATACACTTTAAATTTTGGCTCTTCACCATAATCTATGGTTGATAAATCAAATTTAATTTGATGATAGCGATCGCTACGGAAAAACACTACGCTTTCCGTGGGCCCCGAGCTCAGCCTCCTCGAAAAAAGAAGTTCGCTTTTTTCTGCTCAAGTCTACACTGCGCTTTCCCACAGGAGTCTACGTGTTTTTCCTCCGCTATCTAGTTGGTAATACCATATTTATTCATATATTTCAACCCTAGATTTTGGTGTTGACCCTAAATTTTATTTGACCTTTTCCTTTTCTTTCTCCCGCAGTTCTACTCTCCTGATTTTCCCTGACGTTGTTTTCGGCAGTTCATTGATAAATTCAATTTTCCTCGGGTATTTATACGGAGCGGTCAGGTCTTTTACATGGTCCTGCAGGTTCCTGACCAAATCCGGGTCATCAGGATTGATGCCATCCTGCAGCACAATAAAGGCTTTGACGATATTGCCGCGGACCGCATCAGGACTGGCTACGACCGCACATTCCTGGACAAATGGATGTTTGACCAGGGCATCTTCCACTTCAAACGGCCCAATCGTATAACCGGAGCTGATAATGATGTCATCACTGCGGCCTTCAAACCAGAAGTAGCCGTCCTCGTCCTTTGAAGCCTGATCACCTGTCACATAATAGTCCCCGCGCTGGGACATTTTCGTCCGCTCCGGATCTTTGTAATATTCTTTGAATAACGCCGGGCTGTCCAATTTCACAGCAATATCACCAATCTCATTGGCCGGAACCGGCTGCCCGTGTTCATCGATTATGTCTACATCATTTCCTGGCGTTGGTTTGCCCATTGACCCGGGTTTGACGTCCATGCCTTTCATAAACCCAAGCAATAATGTATTTTCGGTTTGACCATAACCATCGCGAACCGTCACCTTAAAGTAGTCGTGGAACGTATCCATCACTTCTCGATTCAGCGGTTCTCCGGCCGATACGGCACTGTGTAGCACAGGCAGCTGATAGTCATCCAGGTTATCCACTTTCGCCATCAGCCGGTACTCGGTTGGTGTGCAACATAATACATTAATCGCTTCATCCTGCAGTAGCCCCAAATAAGTCTTTGGATCAAATTTGCCATGATAGACAAAGCCAGTGGCGCCTGATCCAAGCACCGATAAAAACGGACTCCAGATCCATTTTTGCCAGCCTGGTCCGGCTGTGGCCCACACTTTATCACCTTCATTAATACAGAGCCAATTCTCAGGCGCCGTTTTGAGGTGGGCATATCCCCAGCCATGTGTATGTACGACTGCTTTCGGGTTTCCGGTTGTGCCCGATGTATACGATAAAAAGGCAATATCATCGCGGGATGTATCAGCCATCTCCAACTGACCCGATGCCTTGTTCTTCAATTCATCCAGATGGTGCCAGCCATCGACTTTTTCCCCGACGGAAAACAGTGTTAACTGATCGAATTCATTGACACCGGTAAATTCGTCAACGAACGGATCATAACTGACCACCGCACTTACTTCACCGTGACTGATCCGGTACTGTAAATCCTTTGTCTTCAACATTTCCGAACTTGGAACCACGATCATGCCGACCTTTAATGCAGCGAGATAGGTTTCATAGGCTTCAATCAGTCGGGGGATCATCACAAGCACTTTATCGCCTTTTGTCAGCCCATTTTCCGTAAAAACGTTACCAATTCTGTTGACATTCCCCATCAGTTGCTCATAGGTTATCGCTTTCGAATGGCCCTCTTCATCCTGCCAGATGATAGCGTTTCTATCCGGGCTTTGGGCTGCATATCGATCCATTTCCGAGACGATATTATAATCCGCCGGCGCCATTAAATCCGCTTTGTTCATCCTATCACTCCAATCCTTAAGTGTAGGGTTAGTATATCAGAATTTATATAAAATTTAAATAAATAATTGTAATCCTTGCATTGGCAGCATTCGACATTTTATGACATTTTTTAAGATAAATATTTTAATTTTTGAAACTTTATATTACAATATCTATAATGACCTTTAATAGAAGGGTGGGACTCGCCTTGCGTGAACCGCGTAAAAAACCTACCGGGCCGGCTACTTGGTCTCATTTTTTCCATAAAGAGAACGATATGCCTCAGCTATCAACGGATGATTTCCAGCAATTTGCACAAACGCTTGAAGAACTGGAAGTGAGCAAAAACCATCTCGAACATGCGCAGCAAATTGCCCAAATCGGCAGCTGGGAATATAACATTCCCGACGATATGTTAACGTTCTCCGCCTATGCCCGTGACATTTTCATATCCGAGGAATCAGACGGGAATCCCCCGCTCGATAAGGCGCTTGCTTATATCCACCCGGAAGACTATGACAAAACCTCTGCAGCCGTTTGGGAGGCAGCTGAAAAAGGGATCGGTTTTGCTGCTGATTTCCGGATTTGTCACGGCAATACGCATGACATACGCTATTTAAAAGCCCAGGCAGAAGCGATATGGAAAGATGACAAGCCCTATAAACTGGTTGGTGTCGTCCAGGACTGTACAATACAGCATTATTTGGAAAATCAGGTGGAAGCGTCGAAAAAACGGATCCAACTGATATTGGACCATTTAACTGTCGGGCTATGGATGAAAGAATATGCCACCGAAAAAGTCGTGTATGTTTCCGAAGGCGCCGGTGAATTGCTGCAATACCCGCTGTACGAGCTTTACGAGGTGCCGGGTATCTGGGATGACCTCATCCATCCGGCGGAAAGAAAAGAAGTACTCAGCCGCCAAGAGATTCTAAAAAGAGGCGAAACACTGCAACATCAATACCGTATCCAGTGCGGAGATGGCACTTTGAAATGGGTTTACGACCAGACAATCCCCTGGTTCAATGAACAAGGTGAACTCACCCACCTGTTCGGAATGCTGGCGGATATTACCCACGAAGTTGAAATGCGGCAGAAACTTGAATATCTGGCAACCCATGATGCCTTGACGGCCCTGCCAAATCAGCGCAGTTTATATGAAAAATTGGACACGCTGTGTGAACGTGATGCGTCTTCAGGATTTGCCCTGTTTTATCTCGATCTCGACCGTTTCCAGCTTATCAATGACTCGCTTGGCTATACGTTTGGTGATCAAATTCTAAAGCGGGTGTCCAACAGACTCGTGTCTGTGCTGCCGGATGATGCCTATCTTGCACGCATCAGCAGTAACGATTTTGTTGCCGTGATAGAAAACGCGCCATCGCAAGAATTTTTATTAAATTTGTCCGAACGAATGATTGAAACCATTGAAATGCCGTTTACAATCGATAGCTATGAGTTGCATATCACCACAAGTATCGGGATCAGTTTTTATCCGGAAGACGGCGATGATAAGCTTTCCCTGATTCAAAACGCGCATGCTGCCCTGCACCGGGCCAAACAACTGGGCAAAAACAATTATCAATTATACTCGATGTCCAAAGACATTACATCCTATAAAAAATTCGTACTGGAAAAAGATATGCGAAAAGCGATTGAAAATGAGGAATTTGAAATCTATTTCCAGCCGCAAATCGAAACGGGTACAGGCATTATTAAAGGGGCCGAAGCATTAATCAGGTGGCATCATGCCGATTGGGGACTGGTATCTCCGGGTGAATTCATTCCGCTGGCCGAAGAGAACCACCTCGTGCACAAAATCGGTCATTGGGTGATCGAAAATGTCTGCCGGCAATTACGTTCCTGGAAAGATCAGGGTTTTACGTTACGTCCGATTGCCATTAACGTATCCCCCATCCAGTTAATGAAAAAAGGATTGGTTGACGTTGTTGCCAAACAATTAAGCCATTACGATATACCAGCCAAGTATCTGGAACTGGAAATTACAGAAGGTACATTGCTTAAAAGTGAAAAAATGGTCTTGAATACCTTAAAGGATTTGCGGGAATTGGGGATCAAAATCGCCCTTGATGATTTTGGTACCGGTTTTTCATCCCTTATATACTTGAAAGAATTTAACCCGGATATCATCAAGATTGATAAAGCGTTTATCCAGAGTTTAAACGCAGAGAACAACAGGGAGGCAGCAATCATCTCCTCGGTTCTCCATTTGGCCAAAGGGCTTGATATGAAGGTGATCGCTGAGGGTGTGGAGGAACATTCCCAACTGGAATTCCTAAAACAAAACGAATGTGGTGAATGTCAGGGCTATCTGTTTTCCAAACCGGTTTCTCGGAAAACATTCGAGCAAATGCTGGTAACTGGTTACCTGAAACCCTCTAAACCTAAACCGCATATGCCAGCTAAAGAAGAACGCAGAAAGTATTACCGGCTCGTCTTCCCCAACCCTTTACTTGGTAACATGACCATTGTAGAAATAAACGAGCGAACGGTGAACCTCGGTTCTGCGCAGGTGTTGATCCTGGACATCGGGCTTGGCGGTTTAAAAATTATGACCTCACTCAAATTGCCAGTGCATTCAAATATTAAATTGAATTTTAACGTTCATTTGATGGGTGAATCGTTCCAGTTGGAGGGCCGATTGGTGTGGAAAAATGAAGCGAAAGGCGATACCTTTTACTATGGCGTCGAATTTAACATATCGGAGCAGGAAAAGGACAACCTCGCCGCCTTCGTCAACAAAATGAGCGCTCTTCAGCGCCTGAATCAGCAGATCCCGGATACGTATTTTATCGAAGGAAGCCCATATGCCTATATAAAGAATCATCATCTATAATAGAATAGGGGCTGGGACATAACTAAAACGTTAAACATTAAAGACGAATGATGACCGGAAGATTTAAGTATAATGTTGGGATAAGTCTTAACCATCGCTGCGGAAAAATACGCCGCTGGTTTTAGTGGAAACCCATTATATTATAAAAAGAAAAATCCAAACTGATTCGAATTTCAACTGACGAATTTTGAATCATAGTTCGGATTTTTCTTTGTTTCAATACTTTTGTCCCGACCTCTTTCTTTTGGCGCTCATTAAGAACCATCAATAACCGTAAATGGGCCGCGGCAGATTATCTTTCATCACTAGATGATCAAGACTTTTGAATTGATACCCTTGTTTTTTCAATTCCGTTATGGTTTTATCCAAGGCTTTGGCATTATCGGATGATACCGTATGAAGCAACATAATCGCCCCGGGATGGATCTGGTCCATGATCGTTTCATGGGCATACTCCCAGCCTTTTTGCTTATTCGTTTCCCAGTCGACAAATGCCAGCGACCAGAATATATGGGTGTAACCGAGCTCTTGGGCCCAGTCGAGCGTCTGTTCACTGAACATCCCTCTTGGCGGGCGTAAATAGCTGATGTTCTCCTGATCGGATACGTCGGCCACCGCCGCTTCCAAAGCCTCCAGTTCTTCCTGCATGGCTTCTTTCGTGACGATGGTAAAATCCGGGTGGTGATACGAGTGATTCCCAATAATATGCCCTTCATCAGCCATTCGTTCGACAAGGTCCGGTTCGCTCTCAACATAATGACCGGTCACAAAAAAAGCGGCCGGCACGTCATGTTTTTTCAGCACGTCCAGAATATCATCGGTATAGCCTTCTTCATAGCCATTATCAAATGTCAAATACACAACTTTTTCACCGGAATGGTCCGCATAGTAAGCACCGTATTCCTCAAGTATCTGTTTATATTGGCCAACGTCCGGAATTTGATGATCATCATTTTTTTTAAATCCCCATCCGTAACCGCCGGCCGCATGCGTGACATGCGCATTCGGCAAAACAGCAAGAAAGCAAATAAGGAGCCCAATTGCTGTGGAAACATACCTTTTCATAGCAGACCCCACCTATTTTTTCCCTTACTTTGTCCGTAACTGTTTGCATTTATTCATAGGATGGGCGGGCTGATGTTGTTCTCAGGCTGATGTTTTTATTCTTGCGCCGAAGTTCTCGCTTTCAGGCTGAAGTTTCCAGTCTCACGCCGAAGTCTTCGCTCTCAGGCTGAAGTTTCCAGTCTCGTGCTGAAGTCTTCGCTCTCAGGCTGAAGTTTCCAGTCTCGCGCTGAAGTCTTCGCTCTCCGGCTGAAGTTTCCACCTCGGAATTGGCATTTATTTTCTGACATGCATCATCATTTACAGAATCATCGACGCCGCCCACCCGAACACAATCAATGGAATATTGAAGTGAATGAATGTCGGCACACATGTATCCCAGATATGGTGGTGCTTACCGTCAGCATTCAGTCCGGATGTTGGTCCGAGTGTGCTGTCTGATGCCGGTGATCCCGCATCTCCCAATGCTCCGGCTGTACCGATTAGGGCAGCGGTGGCCATTGTGGAAAAGCCTGCTGTCAGACAAATCGGTACAAACAGTGCTGCCAGAATCGGAATGGTGCCGAATGACGACCCAATCCCAATTGTAACGACAAGGCCGACCAGCAAGAGGATTAACGCGATGATTGCCTGATTGTCACCAAGAAATCCGGATGACATTTCGACAAGTGCATCGACCGCACCCGTATCTGTCAACACCTTTCCAAAACCGGATGCAACCAACATGACAAAAGCGATTTGTCCCATCATGGCAATCCCGTCGGCCATGACCTGTTCGCCTTTTCTGAACGGCACAACCACAAGCGCAAACATGAGGACCAGCCCAGTCAGCGCACCAGCGATCAAATTTTGGGTGATAATCTGAACGAGCAGCGCACCTGCTATAGCAACCAATGTCAGACCATGTTTCCGGTTAAAGGTGACGTTTTCTGTTTTCCACGCCGTGAAATTCGCTTCACTTCCGCCTGCTCCCGGAATCGCCTCGCGATCATTTCGATACGTGAACAAGACGGCAATCAAGAGTCCGACGATCATGCCTGCCCCGGGGATCAGCATCGAAAGTGCCGTCTGCCCCATCGTAATAGCGGCACCGTTTTCAGTCATCCCGTTCTGAATGGTTTCGTGGAAGAGCAGACCGAAACCGGCCGGGATCATGACATACGGTGCTTTCAGCCCGAACGTCAAAGCTGTGGCCACACCGCGGCGGTCCACTCTCATCTCATCAAACAATTTTAATAATGGCGGAATTAATATCGGGACAAAAGCTATATGAACCGGGACCAAGTTTTGCGATAACGATGCCACACCGGCAATGGCCAGCATCATCATCGTTTTTTTGCCGGTCAACACTTTAATTAAATAGTTTACCAAAAGCGCCGTAATACCTGTATAACTGATTGCCACCGCAAAAGCACCAAGCAAAATGTAACTTAATGCGGTACTGGCCTGATCGCCCATGCCGCTAACCATCATATCGATTGCGTCAACAACGGACAATCCCGACAGCAGCCCGGCCGTTAATGCTGCAGCAATAATCGCAATAATGACATTGACCCGCAGTAAACTGAGAACGGTCAATACCAATACAGATATGATAACAACCCACTCCATAGTCGTTTCCCCTCTCTCTTATCTCTTTTCATGTTCCATTCAATACTTTAACATGATAAAGCATTAAAGAGATGAGGTCAACCCTGATCGTGAAATTAAATCCTAGTTGTGCGAAGAGGTCGTTATTATGATAAACGGTTGATGTTCTCTTTCTCCGGTTGATAAAAGGGGCTCACCCTGGGATATTCCCAGGGAGCCCCTTTTATCCATCAACCTATTGCAGCTGGAAGGAAAATGACACATGGTCCTGCACCGGTATCCAGGCACCGATACCTTGTTTAGTGACATTCTGGATCACGATTGATTTCTTATTTCCTTTTAACTGGAAGTACACTTCGCCGAATGTGACTTGTCCCCTCTCATTCACGGCAGGGGCATAAGCTTTTAGTTCCCCGTGTTTTTTTACCGGTACATTATACGAATTCTCCTTTTCTGTATTTTGACCAATGACCGTTGTATAAGCGAGCGGCAAATCAATTTTATCTTTTGCCTGTAACAGCATCATTTTTTTGATATCGTCCGGATTGGCAATCTTGTTTGTCAAAGCGCCTTTAATTTCCTTTTTTTCCTGCTGATTATACTGCATTTTCTGGTCGGACTCACCACCGATATTATTCAGTTCATTCGAATTGATTTTTTGGTATTCCCAATTGATGTTGGTCTCATCCGATTTATAATTCAGCGGCCACCTGCCGATATAGACCATCCCCCGGTAGCCAAACGAAATAGGCGATGGATTGATCGACGTTTCGTTAAGTGTCTTGATCAGATCTGGATTCTCAATCGGGATGTCAACGCCATCAATTAATTCTTTAGTCAATTCACTGGGCTCGACCACTTCCTGATCTTCCGTTGAGTTGGGATACGTGTTTTCTTTGGAAATGTTTAAGACGTGACTCGGTACCTCGAATGCGTCGTCATCTTTTTCTTCCTTTTCTTCAGCCAGTCCGTTAACAGGGATCAGTAAGACTAATGCCATTAATACCATGATGTAAAGTTGTTTATTCATGTTGTCCCATTCCTTTCGTTCTGCTTATCATATAAGAAAAAGTCGGCATTCGCCTCGCTTATAGCGAGTGCTGTCGTTTTTCTTATAAGGTCATCCTCAATGACGGTACGAAAAAAACTAACGTCTTTGGCGTTAGTTTTTTCGGACACATGAATATTATACGGTTAAATATTAACGGCTTAGCTCAATCGTTTCCAATGATTCCTCAATCGTGATGCTGTCTTCAACCGAGCGGACCATGGAACAATTTTTCCGAGCTACTTCCAGGTTTTTATATAACTTATCATCATCCAGATGGTAGCCTTTAATGATGAAATGCAAGCTGATCTTCTCAATCCGGTTGGCCACATCCGAATTGCGCTCCACGTCTGCTGTCACCTGCAGATCTTCAATGTCTATCCGCTGTTTCTTTAAAATCTTCCGAAAGACGGAAGCGCTGCAGCCAGCAATTGACGCAATCATCAATTGAAACGGACGGAAGCCGAATGCTTCATCTCCTGATATGTCCAATTGACCATAATCCAAATCAATACGTATACCTTCTTCTTTCCCGTAAAAATGCATGATAAAGTTCAACTCCCTTATAATAGTCTTCTATTATTATTTACCCTTCATCGTAAACCATAACGCATTTTGGTGGAAATATTTGAATTGACCTCCCCGTAAAAAAACATTACATTGAATGAAGCAACACGACGTTTATGGAGGGAGAAAAATAATGGTATCCGCACAGACCAGATTCTGGATATTAGTTGCACTTGTTTTTATATCAGGCTTTTCACAAGGTATGATTCTCCCATTATTATCCATTATCCTTGAACAAAACGGTGTCTCATCCTCCATCAACGGCCTTCATGCAACGGGTTTGTATATGGGTATACTGATTGCGTCACCTTTTATGGAAAAACCAATGCGGCATTTTGGCTTCAAACCGATGATTATGGCGGGTGGTATGCTCGTATTCATCTCCCTCGCCTTGTTTCCTTTCTGGGAAGCTTTATGGTTCTGGTTTATCCTTCGTGTCATGATCGGAATCGGGGACAATATGCTTCACTTCGGGACGCAAACATGGATTACCACGACCAGTCCGAAAGAAAAGCGTGGAAAAAACATTTCATTCTATGGCTTGTCATTTGCATTGGGATTCGCCGTCGGACCACTGATGACCCGGCTCCTGGAAATCCACCAGGCATTGCCGTTTCTCATATCAGCTGTCTTCAGCATAATCGTCTGGTCAGCTATGTTCTGGGTCCGAAACAGCCGGCCCGATGATACGGATGTCCACTCAGCAGGCAGTACCAGCTCTATACGGCGCTTTGCCCAAACCGGCAAATTGGCCTGGGTTGCGCTTTTGCCTGCTTTTGGCTATGGCTTTCTGGAGGCGACACTGCATGGCATTTTCCCTATTTATGGGTTGCGGATTGGGCATGATGTGAACATATTATCGTTAATCATCCCTTTCTTCGCCGGGGCAAGTATTATTACGCAGATTCCTTTGGGCGCCTTAAGCGACCGGATTGGCAGACGAAAGATTTTACTGATGGTTCTAACAGGCGGGATTCTTTGCTTTCTGTTTGCTGCAATGTTTGAAACATCGGCGGCAGCATTGTTTATTGCATTTGCCGTGTCAGGGATGCTGGTTGGTTCACTCTATTCATTAAGCATAGCCTTTATGACCGACTTGCTTCCGCCGTCACTCCTGCCGGCCGGTAACCTGATGACTGCTATTGCATTCAGCTTTGGCAGCTTATCCGGCCCTTATTTAGGCGGGTTGTTTATTGACCATTTTCCTAATGTATCCTTTTTCCATCTGATTACTGTTATGCTTGCCATTATGCTGGTGATTATCCTTTTCAAGCGGGATGGTGGCTTGCAAAGCAGTACCAGTTAAGGGACACACCATTACTAGGCACCCCTTTTCATCATGAGGTTGCTTTCACAATAGCCATAATAAAGCTGCCCCAACGATGGCAGCTTTTTAAAAAGATAAGAATGCATAAAGTTTTGGACATGGTTTTCAATACCGAAAACGGCTAACTCACCGATTTCTTCCAATCCGACTACTGACCTCTAGGATCTAAAAAGCCGTGTCAGCTTTTTCCTAATGTTCACGATCTCGTTTCCCGCAACATAGCGTTAATGACCCCGCCAACCATGATAATAATACCGGTCAAATAAAACCAGATCATGAGGACAATGACAGTGCCAAGACTCCCGTATGTTGCCGAATAATTCCCGATTGAATTGACATAAAAGGAAAAGGCCAATGAGACGAGTTGCCAGCCAATCGTGGAAAACAAGGCCCCCCAGATGACATTTTTAAACGAAATGCGCATGTTGGGTGCCAAACTGTACAAAGCCAACAGTACGATAAAAATAACCGCGGATGAAACGACCCAGCGTAATGTATTCCAAACGCTCACAAAGCCAGCAGACAAGCCGATAAATGCGAAAATATATTCACCAATCATCTTCCCGAATACCGGGAGCAGAAAAGCCATACTGATAACCAGTACCATTGCTATCGTCAGACCAATGGCAATAAGCCGCATCATAATAAACGAGCGGTCTTCCTTTACTTCATAAGCCCGGTTAAATCCTTTCATGATAGCATTAATGCCGTTTGATGAGGCCCACAATGTACCAATAATACCAATTGATAATAGTGAGCCGCTTTGCTGGTTGACAAGCTGATTAACATTTTCACTGATCAGCTGGGATATCTCTCCGGGGGCGTATCGCTCAATAAATCCGGTAACATTCCCTGCATCCAAAGGCAAATAACCGACGAGTGTCATCAGGAAAATCAGGAACGGGAACAAAGATAGCAATAGAAAAAAAGCAAGCTGTGCCCCCACTCCAACTATATCGTCATCGGTAACACGCTGAAACAGATCTTTTATAAAATCCACAGTCCGGTGCCACATTTTATCGCCCTCATATGATCCCATTTACAAATTGTTATTCAGCTCTTCCCTATCCTGTTTATTTGTAAACTGACCCAATGTGTTTTCCACCTGCTCCAAAGCATTAATGGCATTATCCGCGCCTTTTGTAAACGAGGTATTGAAACGGTCAAACGTATTTTTTGCGCTCTTCACAGCTTCTGACGGACGTTTGATATAGTATGATGATCCATTTTTAGCAATCGCCATCTTCCCTTTTGCATAATTCCTCGCCTCACGGTCCAATAACGACAGAAGACCACCTGCAATCGAACCGATTAATAAGCCCAAGCATAATTTTTGTTTACCCATTTCTTTATCGCTCCTTTATGGTAGGTTATGTTCATGTTTGATATGATTCAGCAATGCCCTGCAGCCTTCTGACACTAACGCATACGTATAATCAAAATTGCCAGTGAAATATGGGTCCGGAACATCAGCCTCTTTGGCTTCATTAACAAAATCCATCAGCTTAGCCACCATCATATCATCACTTTTTTCGCCAAATGTAGACAAAGCGCTGATATTCTGATCATCCATCGCAATCAGATAATTAAAATCACTAAAGTCGCGTTTATGTAGCTGGCGGGCCTTCATCCCGTCATAGGCGATACGCTGCCGATCAAGCAGCTCCCTTGTCCCTTCATGCGGCACCTCCCCGACGTGCCAATGGCCAAGACCGGCTGAATCCACATTGATTTTACCAGAAAGCCCTTCGTTTTTCACCAGATCCCGGAAAATCGCCTCTGCCATCGGTGACCGACAAATATTCCCGAGACATAAAAATAATACCCGTATCATTCATTCAACTCCTGCTCCATTTTGTCTGTTATTTCTATCTGTCATTATAATGGGAGGTGTCCTTAAATGCCACTATTGCCGCTTGATTGACCAACTTCCAGATTGGTCAAAACGCCAAACGGTCTACGCAAGCGGTGCAATACACATGTCATCATTATTTTTCGCCGAGTTGACATAACTCGCGACGTCATAGGCTTGCAAATCGTCTGTTTCCAATGACGTCAAAAAATGATAGGCTTCGGTGGGTGACTGGCTGCCTGCCTCGATCCACGCATCTTCCTTATCTTTTGGCAAAATGATCGGCATCCGGTGATGAATAGCCTGCATAAAATCATTTGCCGCTTTTGTCAGGATCGTACATGTAAAAAGTTTCTTATCGTCCTGTTCCCATTTGTCCCACAGCCCCGCGAAAGCGAATAACTCCCGGTCGCCCAGTTGTATCCGTTTGGGCTGTTTTTCACCGTCATGCCGCTTCCATTCATAAAAACTGTCCGCCACAATCAAACAGCGCTTCCGGGCCATAAGACGTTTAAAACTTGGCTTTTCATGGGCTGTTTCACTGCGGGCATTAATCATTTTATACCCGATTTTCGCATCATTTGCCCATGACGGCACAAGCCCCCAGCGCAAATAGCCGGCCCGTTTTTGCTTGCCGTCGTGGATGATGGCGAGCACGTTTTGGCCGGGCGCAACATTATAACTTGGCTGGTAATCGTCAATCGGTTGGTCAATCCCGAATTCCTGCAGAATTTCCAGTTCATCTGCAAGCAATGTATAACGTCCGCACATGGTGTCACTCCTCACGTTTTTCAGAAGTAAGATGTCAGAAGTCAGATTCGGAGAAACCGGCGATTGAGCCGATTTCAAGCTGTTTAAAAAATGCTCAAATCCCACTGTGTTGCGATATGCCGAAGTAAACGAATTCCGGCAATACTGTTTCCTTTTTCCCCCAAAGCAGGTCCGTAAACCCCGATTCCGCAACCATCAGTAAATGGCATGGTCTCATCCCGCACTCTTGGTGGCACAGCTGCCAATATACCACCGGACACGCCACTTTTGGCCGGTATCCCGACATAAGTCGCAAATTTTCCCGATGCATCATACATACCACACGTCAGCATCAATACCTTTGCGATTCGGGCGACCTGTCGCGGAATAATTTCTCCACCGGTTTTCGGATCCATTCCGTCATTGGCGAGAACCATGCCGAGACGGGCTAGGTCATCAATCGTCACATCGATTGAACACTGTTTAAAGTATGTTTCCAATGTGACATCCAAATCTGACTCCAAAAAATCCATTTCCAATAAATAATACCCGATTGCCCGGTTCCGCGTTGATGAATCCCGTTCCGACTCGTACACGTCAACATTCAACCTCGGACGATATCCCAGCATCCTCTCAAGCAGCTGAAAAACCGGCTCCAACCGTTCAGCCGATGTTTCCCCCGGCAACGACGATGTCACGGTAATCGCACCGGCATTATTAAATGGGTTAAGCGGTTTTTTCACCGGTTTCATTTCCAGGTGCATAATGGAATTGAATGCTTCCCCGGTCGGCTCAACATCAACCCGATTAAGCATATACGAAACCCCGCGCTCCATACAGGCAACAATAAATGTGATGGCCTTGGAGATGCTTTGCAGCGTGAACGGGCGGTGAGTATCGCCCGAACGAACTGACACCCCATTTTTGCCGATGATCGTGATTCCCAAATCGTTCGGGTCCGCTTCCTGTAAAATGGGAATATAGGATGCAACACTGCCGTCATTCGTATGCTTACGATAAAACGATACCCAGTCGTCAACATATTGCTGTAGCCATTCCTGCGTCTCACCGGTATTCCAGTTCACGATTCCTTGTACCATACGATCACCTCTTGACCTTAGTATGCCTACATATCAAGGATTTCTTCATGATTTTTCAGGTTCATTTTACACGGTCTCTATTCACACTTTAATTATATCGCTGAAAAGCGGTTATGAAAAGAAGCAAACAGACTTAACCGCCCTGTCAACAGATGCCTAAAAAAATCGCTTGTTTTTTAAATCAAATGGGCGTACGATTAGATTTTGAACTTCTTTAGAAAGGCGTCATAAGATGAATAAACGTGTCTACTTTTTGATGATTGTCGCATTCGTTGTCGGGATGGTCGAGCTGATTATTGGCGGGATCCTTGATTTGATGGCTGATGATCTGAATGTCAGCCTTAGTCAGGTCGGATTTCTGATCACCATTTTTTCGTTCATTTTTGCGATTGGCTCACCGATATTATTAATCCTGACAGCTAATATCGAACGGAAGCGGCTGACTCTTATATCTTTGGCTGTATTTCTGGCAGGAAATCTGGTGACGGTGTTCAGCCCGACATACAGCGTTGTTTTTATTGGCAGGGTTATTTCAGCATTAAGCGGCGCCTTGCTGATTATTTTATGCCTGACCATAGCTCCGTCTATTGTCGAACATAAATACCGCGGGCGTGCAATCGGCATTGTTTCCATGGGCGTTAGTGCGTCGATTGTGCTGGGTCTCCCCATCGGACTGATACTGGGGAATGCGTTTGGTTGGCGCGCCCCGTTTGTACTGATTACACTCTTGACGATTCTTTCAATGGCTGGTGTGTTTTTCCTCATGAACCGGGTTGAGCCGAAGCCTTCCAGTCCGCTTGGCAAGCAGCTGGTAACCTTGAAAAACCGGAAAATATTTTTCGGCCAGATGATTACATTAATGTTTATGACCGGTCATACGGTGCTTTATGCCTATCTGACGCCTTTTTCCAAAACAGCTTTGGGAGTGGACGGAACCTGGGTAAGTATCATCTATCTGGTTTTTGGTGCTGCAGCCGTAAGCGGTGGTGGCATTGGTGGTGTTTTATCCGATGCGATCGGGGCAAAACGCACGATTATGGTAACCACTGTTCTGTTTGGACTGGTGATATTTTCTATACCCTATACAACATTTGCACTGCCCGCATTTTTTGTTATCCTAATCATTTGGGGAATATTGAGCTGGGCATTATCTCCCGCCACACAAAGTTATCTGATTACCTTATCACCTGAAACATCAGACATTCAGCAAAGTCTGAATAATTCAGCGCTTCATCTTGGCATCGCTTTTGGATCACTCATCGGGGGCTTTGTCATTGAACATGCGTCCGTCGAACAGAACGCGACAGTTGGCGGTTTGTTTGTGATTCTTTCAGTTGGGGCGGCACTGGTTTCGATGCATGAACAGAGAAAATTGGCCAAACAAAGGGACTGACGTTTAAAATCAGGAACCGCCTGAAATGCGACGTGTCATTTTTACCGCACTTTTCGAATATCCTCTATATATGAATGTTCCAATTTAAAGAGGTTGGAAAGAAAAATCCGAACTAACTAGAAGTTATGGTTGGTGCATATACCCCGCTCCGGAAATATACTTCGCTTTCCGCGGGCGGCTGGTGAGCCTCCTCGTGCTCGTCGCGTTGCAAGTTATTGCGGCGAGGCATACGCTCCTCGCAGAAAAGATCGCTGGCGCACTGCGGGGTCTCACCTAAGCCTTTCCTCCCGCTGGAGTCTACGTATATTTCCTCCGCTCAAGCAGTGGATTGTTCATCTTTAGAATTGTCATTATAGTTATGTCCCAGCCTCTTTAACATTTAGTGCGCTGATTTTGTCATACGCCGGCCACCGATTTCAGTATATAACCCCCACTTCAAAGAAGGTTTTCAGCTGCTTTTAGCCATCAATCAACCACTTTATTCGCCTACCGCTATTTTTTGAGAAATAAGAGAAAAACTGTAAAAGTGCTAAACAACATGTATAATGATAAGTATAATTTTCTGATAGTGCATACAATTCTAATTATTAAACAACAAAGGAGGATGCACATGGATACAGACGCGCCACTCCTTGATGTACGCAATCTACATACACACTTTTTCACGAAAGCAGGCACTGTCAAAGCTGTTGATGGCGTTGACTTTTCTATTAAACCGGGAGAGACGCTCGGGATTGTCGGTGAATCGGGATCGGGCAAAAGCATCACTGCTATGTCCATACTGGGACTCATTCCTTCTCCCCCAGGAAAAATTGTCGATGGTGAGATATATTTCAAGGGTGAAAATCTTCTTGATAAAAAGGAAAAACAACTCCGGAAAATCCGCGGCAAGGAAATCAGCATGGTATTTCAAGATCCGATGACCTCGTTGAATCCTGTTTTCAGTGTGGAAAAACAAATGGTCGAAACGATACGGGCACATGAGAACTTTTCGAAAAAGCAGGCGAGAGAACGGGCCCTGGAGCTGCTGGATCTGGTTGGCATTCCTGATCCAGCAAAACGGATAGCCAACTACCCGCATGAATTCAGCGGTGGAATGCGGCAGCGCATCATGATTGCGATCGCCCTCTCGTGCAGTCCATCACTTCTGATTGCCGATGAACCAACAACAGCGCTTGATGTCACCATTCAGGCACAAATTCTCGAGCTTTTCAGCAGAATGCAGCGGGAACTCAATATGGCTATTATCATGATCACACATGATTTGGGGGTTGTGTCCGAAGTATGCGACAGGGTCATGGTCATGTATGCCGGCAAGCCAGCTGAGTTTGCCAGGACAACCAATTTGTTTGATCACGGAAAGCATCCATACACACTTGGCCTGATGAACTCTATCCCCAAAATAACGCCGGAAAAACAAAAATTGCAGGCCATTGACGGGGTTCCACCGGACTTGCATGCTTTGCCAAAAGGCTGCAGTTTCGCCCCCCGGTGCAAACATGCCATGGAGAATTGCTTGAGTATCGATCCGGTGTTAAAGGAAATGGACGATAACCACCACGTCCGGTGTTTATTATACGACGATTCAAAAGAGGCGATATCGACATGACCCCATTACTCGAAGTCAAGCAATTAAAAAAGCACTTTCCATTAAAAAGTCAGGAGATCTTCACCAGGGAAAAACCGGTCCTGAAAGCAGTTGACGGCATTTCACTTTCGGTTAATCCCGGTGAAACGCTCGGCCTTGTCGGGGAAAGCGGGTGCGGTAAATCCACCGCCGGTAGACTCATGCTGAAATTACTGGAGCCGACAGACGGCGAAATCTTATTTAAAGGCCAAAATATTACATCCGTCCGGGGCGAACAGCTGCGTAAACTGAGACGGGAGATGCAAATCATTTTTCAGGACCCGTATGCATCCCTGAATCCAAGAAAAACAATTGAAAAAACGATCACCGAGCCCATGAAGGTTTTCAACGTACCGAAAGCGGAACGTCAGGAAAAATTGGAACGCCTGCTCAATGTCGTTGGACTGAGCCCCCAGCATAAATACCGTTATCCGCATGAATTCAGTGGCGGCCAGCGCCAGCGGATCGGCATTGCTCGTGCCCTGGCCCTTGATCCTGAACTGGTAATCTGTGATGAACCGGTTTCCGCCCTAGATGTCTCGATCCAGGCACAAGTCGTGAACTTAATGGAAGATTTGCAGGCGGAATTTAACCTCACATATATTTTCATCGCACATGATTTAAGTGTGGTCCACCATATCAGCGACCGCGTTGCTGTTATGTACCTCGGGGAAATCGTGGAAACCGGTGATGTGCAGGAGGTTTACGAAAATCCACAGCATCCATATACACAAGCGCTTTTGTCAGCCGTACCGGAAGCCAATCCGCATCGTGAAAAAGAGCGCATCATTCTGACAGGTGATCTGCCATCACCTGCCAATCCGCCGACAGGCTGCAAATTTCATACGCGCTGCCCGATTGCCGAAGACATTTGCCGGACCGAGGTACCTCGTTACAGGCAAGTGTCCGAAAATGGTCAAATTGCCGCCTGTCACTTTGCCAAGGAGGTGGTGGCCCAGGGGACTTGAGGGGATTTCCAAAAAGGCGTTAACAAATCGCACCGCTCGCAATCTCTTTTTGTAAAAATTTATTAAGGGGGAATCCAACTTGAAAAAGCGGCATGTATTAATGCTTATCACATTTTTAATCATGATCGCCCTTGTTGTAAGTGGCTGTACCGAAGATGCCGGATCAGAAAATGACGGGGCGTCGGATGACGCCAATGCAGAAGATCAGGGCGCATCGGAGGATGGTGAGCAGGCAGAAGAAGACGCTGACGGTGAAAACACATTCGTATTCGGGCGCGGCAGTGACTCCATTTCGCTCGATGCTGCCATTCCGACCGATGGTGAGTCGATTTATGTCACGAACCAGATTTACGACACATTGGTCCAATATGAAGAGGACAGCACGGAGGTTAAAGAGTCATTGGCGACCGACTGGGAAGTCAATGACGATAACCTGGTCTGGACCTTCCAGCTGCGGGATGATGTGACATTCCACGACGGTAATGACTTTACAGCCGAAGACGTGGTATATAACTTCGAGCGTTGGACGACATCAAGCGAGTTTTTCTATTATGGCTACATGTTTGGCGCAACCGAGGATAATCCAAAAGGAATCATCGATAACGTGGAAGCAACAGACGATTACGAAGTAGAAATCACTCTGTCGGAGCCTAACGCGCCATTCCTGCAGACAGTGGCAATGCCGATGTTTGGCATAGCAAGCCCGGAAGCTATTGACGAATACGAGGATGACTATTTTAAAAATCCGGTTGGTACCGGACCGTTTGTATTCGAAGAGTGGATACCGGATGACAACATTACACTTTCCAAAAATGACGACTATTTCGGGGAAGCAGCCAATGTCGATGAAGTAGTTTTCCGGGTTATTGACGATAACAGTGCCCGATTCATGGAGCTTCAGGCCGGGTCGATCGATGCCATGATGGGGCTGAATCCGGAAGACATCGATACGGCAGAAGATGATGATGGACTGCAAATCATCCGGAGACCTTCCATGAATGTAAGCTACATGGCAATGAACACTGACAAAGAAGGGCCTATGTCCGAAAAGAAAGTACGCCAGGCGGTCAATCTGGCCATCGACAAGGATGAATTGCTCACACTTTATGAAGGTATCGGCAAACCGTCCAAAAATGCCATTCCACCTTCATTGTGGGGGTACAATGATGATATTGAAGATTATGACTATGATCCCGATGAAGCCAAGGCCTTACTTGCAGAAGCGGGCTACGCAGACGGGTTTGATGTCACACTATACACATTTGCCAACCCGCGCCCTTACATGCCGCAGCCAAAGGTAACAGCCCAGGCGATCCAGGAAATGCTGAGTGATGTCAATATCAACGTGGAAATCGTTGAAAATGACTGGGACAGCCATTTGACAGCAACTGAACACGGTGAACATGATATGGCATTCCTTGGCTGGACCGGTGACAATGGAGATCCGGACAATTTCTTCTATGTATTACTGGACAAAGATAACGCAACAGAGGGATCTGCCGGAAATATTGCGTTTTACAAGAGCGACGAGATTCATGATTTGTTCAAAGCTGCTCAGTCTGAAATGGACCAGGATAAGCGGACAGAGTATTATTTGGAAGCCCAGGAAATTATCCACGACGATGCACCCTGGTTCCCGATTGCTCATACGACACCGCCGCTTGCAGCAAAACAAAGCGTTACCAATTATCAGCCGCACCCGACCGGAAGCGAGCCATTTAACTTGCTGAATATCGAGAAATAGACTTTACACCGAGGGGGCTGATGTCACAGCGAACGTCAGCTTCCCTCTTTAAATCCGGTTACATATTAATTTTGGCGTGTAAATGAACGGAGGGCTTGCAACCATGGTGAAATACATTATTCGACGAGTACTTTTGCTTATCCCTGTGCTCTTTGGGGTCTCCATACTTACCTTTTCGCTTCTGCACATGATACCGGGAGACCCGGCAAGAAGTATGCTTGGCGAAAAAGCCACAGAAACACAATTGGAATTACTTCGTGAGGAATTGGGCTTGAATGAACCGTTAACTGCTCAATATGGAAAATACATTGGGAACATTCTGCAGGGGGACCTGGGTAATTCCATCCAATCAAAAGAAAGCATTACGACCGAACTGATGAGCAGACTGCCGGCTACGATGGAACTTACGATTTTTGCCATGTGTCTGGCGATAATTGTTGGCATACTTGCTGGTGTCATAGCAGCCGTCAAGCAATATTCCTGGTTTGACAACCTTAGCATGACCGGGGCATTATTCGGGGTCTCCATGCCCATTTTCTGGCTTGGACTGATGATGATTCTTCTGTTTTCCGTCATACTTGGCCTCTTGCCGCCATCGGGGAGGTTAGCTACAAATACCGAACTCAATACCATCACGAATTTTTATTTGCTGGACAGTCTATTGACGGGCAACTTCAAAGCATTTAAAGATACCTTTTTCCATTTGCTTATGCCGGGTATAGCACTCGGGACTATACCAATGGCCATCATTGCCCGGATGACACGTTCCAGTATGCTTGAAGTCATGCGGGAAGATTATATCCGATCCGCCAATGCCAAGGGTCTGAAAAAACATATCGTCATCTTCCAGCATGCCTTAAAGAATGCATTTCTACCTGTTTTAACAGTCATCGGCTTGCAATTCGGGCTGCTTTTAGGAGGAGCCGTCTTAACTGAAACCATCTTCTCCTGGCCAGGGGTTGGCCGTTATGTTTATCAGGCCGTTCTCCAGCGTGATTATCCCATCGTGCAGAGTACCATTTTGGTGATCGCGGCTATATTTGTCTTCGTCAATCTCATAACCGATATTTTGTATAAATATTTCGATCCTAGAATCCGCTATGATTGAACGTTTATTCCGCAAATCTTGTCAGTTGAAAGGATGTGCAGCATTTGTCAATACAACCCAATCCTGTTCCAAACCCAAATGAGGCCACGACAAATACCGAAAACGTGTCAAAAACTACCCGTTTATGGACCGAATCCTTTTTACGCATTATTAAAAGCAAAACATCTTTTATAGGCCTTTGTATTATTTTCATTTTAATCATCACAGCGATCCTCGCACCATTTATCGCTACCCACAGTCCGACAGAGCAAACCATTGTCAATCGCTATCAGGCACCGTCGGCGGAGCATTGGCTCGGGACAGATGAGCTGGGGCGCGATATTTTCAGCCGGATTGTTTACGGTACCCGGATTTCCATCCAGATTGGTGTGATATCAGTTGGTATCTCCATGATTATTGGCGTGTTCCTCGGAGCCGTATCCGGATATTTCGGACGCTGGATTGATCAGGTCATCATGCGTGTCATCGATATTGTCATGGCGTTTCCGAGCATTTTATTGGCCATTGCGCTTGTTGCGGTTCTCGGGCCCAGTTTGCGGAATGCCATGATTGCTGTCGGGATTGTTGGCATCCCGCAATTTGCGCGAATTGTTCGTTCCGCTGTCCTCTCTGTCAAAGAAACAGAATTCGTTGAAGCAGCCCATGCGATTGGGGCCAGACACGGCCGGGTATTAATGCAGCATGTCCTCCCCAATTGTTTGGCCCCCATTATCGTTCAGGCGACACTAAGCATCGGAACAGCTATTCTGGATGCCGCCGGGCTCAGCTTTCTCGGGCTTGGTGCCCAACCGCCCAGACCGGAGTGGGGAGCAATGCTTAGTGATGGGCGTGCAGCCCTGCAAAACGCCCCGTGGGTAGCCACATTCCCGGGACTTGCCATCTTTTTTGTGGTTCTGGGTTTTAACATGTTCGGCGACGGCCTGCGGGATGCTCTGGACCCGCGATTAAAGGAATAGATTTGCCGGAATTTTTTCCTTATGGCAGACTAAAAGGTAAAGCTCACCCGCTTTACCTTTTAAATTTTAAATAACTGCAGGTGATAGTCATTGCTGAAATATATGCCACCCGCCATTTGTTTTGCGGTTCTTCTTACCATGACGCTCGTATCTGCCAATGCAACCAGCCAACAACATGTCAATCTGTACCCTAATCTACCCGCCCCCATTGGCGGGGAAAAAATTCTGATCACTTCTGCTGGACAGGCCGCTGAAGGTTCCATCCTTTACACCATTGCAGACAACCTTCACGTTGATGCGGACTTTCGGCCACGGGCCCTTGATTCCGATCTTTACGACTACAACAGTGTTGTGATTGTACTGGGATACAGTGCCAATGGCCTTGAACAAACAAACCGGACATACCAGGCTGAACAAAGCCGGATTACAAAACTTGCGGGTGAAGCGACACAAAATCAAATCCCTGTCATTTTGGTCAATCTCTCCGGAGCATACCGTCATGATAAACCAACATGGGCACTGTTTAACCAGATTATTCCGAATACCGACTACTATATCGGATTAAAAACAATGAAAAATATGGACCAATACCTTGATATACTGGCGTCCCACAACGTTCCGGTGACGCTTGTCAATGATTTCAGTGACATCCGTACCCCGTTTAATTCCGTATTTCGTTAATCTTATTTTAATGCTATCAAGCGAAAGGCCGGTTCAACATGGTTCAAAAAAAACATATGCATATTGGCATCATCGGCATGATACTGTTTTTATCAGGTGAGTTTTTACCGTTATTGAACAATCATTGGACAGGCGTCATTGTGGCAAATATCCACCAAAGTGTGGACTTGCAGGATAGCGGTCTGCTGCTAGTGACATCGTTCATCTATATTGCAGCTTACTTTGTTGTTTTCTTTTTCATTTATTTTGGTTCCATGTTGATGGCTTGGGCCTTTTCCGGACAGATGGGGCCATTGATGTTTATTTTGCTAGTGCTTTTGGGCTTGAGCCTGTTCAACCAGTGGCATCATGATCATTTTTCCTATCATAGTCACTTCCTGGCATTGGGCATGATTACATTTCTGCAATTGTATATTCCAAAGCAAAAATATTTTTATCTGATTCTATCAATCATCATTTTTCTCGTATTGGTGTCCATTTTATGGCTCCAGCTTATCCCGGCACTGACTGTTTTTGGATTCGGAACAGACGATTTGGCAGCCAGCATCAAAATCGTGGATAATTATTTTACAGACAGCAGTTTGTTCAATACACTGGCTACCATTTTTTTCGCTGTCTTTCTGATCATTGCCATTATTTTCACACTGCTGATCCACCTTGTCGACAAGCAGAAGAGTACTCTTAAAAACTATCATCTGCAAGAGGAAGAACTGGAAGAAACCAGGACTGCCCTGGTAGAATCCAAAGTATATGAAGAAATCAACATGCTCGTGCATGATTTGAAAACACCCTTGGTGACACTGGAAGGGCTCCTATCCCTGCTCCATATGAAAATGCACGCGCAAAACATCACCACAATGGAAGCCCATTTCGAGCGGATGAATCAATCGGCGGAAAAAATGAAGGATATGATTTCTGAAATCCTCCATGAAGATAATAAACAACCGATTCCGGTGAACGAATTGCTTGAGTATGTCACAAGTCACCTCGGTCTTAATGAACAGAATGTGGATTTACACATCAATTTGGAACCTGATCTGCCAACGATATATGTCAATAAAGTCCGGTTTTCCCGTGCAATTTCCAATATTCTTGAAAACGCTGTCAAATCTTTTGCTGGAAAAGCAGGATATATCGATATTGATGTCAAAAGAATAGACGAGTCGATTCTCATTTGCATCGAAGACAATGGGACAGGCATTAAAATGACACATTTGGACGATATCTGGCGGACAGGCTTCAGTACGCGACAGTCATCCGGAATCGGCCTTTCCTTTGTCAAAAAAGTTGTGGAGAACCACCAGGGAACGATTACGGTGGACAGTGTTAAGGGCAGTCACACGCAAATGACCATTTCACTCCCGATCCACAAGGAAGGTGAAACACATGTCGATGACATTGCTGATCGTCGATGACAACGAAGATATCCGGTTTACCCTGGCAGAAATCTGTGCCTATGCGAACTGGAATACGATTGAAGCATCAACCGGGGAACAAGCCGTGAAACTTTATAAAGCACTCCATCCGGATTTAGTGCTGCTCGATTACCATATGCCGCATTGGGACGGCCTGAAAACCACAAAAGAAATGAGGGAAATCAATCAAAAAATCCCGATTATTATCCTCACGGTTGATGAACGTCAGGCAATCGCGGATGCCTTTTTGCAAGCCGGTGCAAGTGACTTCGCCCTTAAACCGATCAAAGCACCGGATCTCATTTCCCGCATTCGCGTCAATTTGAAGATAGCGAGGCTTACAGCTGCGGATGATGATCAGGTGTTTGTCGAAAAGGGCATCAACACATCAACCCTCACATCGGTCAAGCAAACCCTCATTCAGCAAGATGTGCCGATAAGCATCGACGAAATCAGGAAAGAATTGCCCATTGCCTATCAAACCATCCACCGTTATTTAAGCTATCTGGAAACCAAAGGCGAGGTCGAGGTCATTTCCCAATATGGAAAACAGGGCCGGCCAAAAAACACATACAGGTTGCTCCTATGAATGAAGCAAGGTTCTCATATACTCCTGTAGGTAAGAAAGCAATCAAAAATTCTTTCAGAGCTTTCGGAAGGTTCGTGGACAAAATAAGTGTTTATCGAGGAGGGGAACAAAATGAATGTTTGGTATGTCAGTTATGGATCCAACATTTGTGAAGATCGGTTTTTATGCTACATTTATGGGGGTGCACCAGAAGGGTCCAATCAAGCTGAGGCAGGCTGTTCCGACAAGACGCCTCCCAAAAGCACCGGGATAGCGGAACTCCCTTATAAACTATATTTTGCTAAAGAAGAAAGCAAATGGGGTAAAGGCGGCGTTGCTTTTATTGATCATGAAAAGAACACTGAATCCAAGACGTTTGCCAGAAAATATTTAATTACGGCTGAACAATTCACAGGCGTCGTTGAACAAGAAAACAACGCCAAGTGCCTTACCATTGATGTGAATAAGATTATCAATAACGGATACCTGGACATCACAGCTGGCTGGTATGGACGGTTAATTTATCTTGGCGATAACGCCGGCTCACCTATGATGACATTCACCGATACGAAGGATATGAAACGACAAATCATCACCCCGCCTCCCACCTCCTATTTAACAACGGTTGCACGAGGGCTAAAAGAGCTGGGTCTAACAAAAGAAGAAATCATCGATTATTTTTTAACAACAAAAGGGATTGAAAGTTTTTTTACTAGGGATTCCCTTTATCAGTATATGTTTAATTAGAAACGCGCTGCATTCCGTCCCTTGATAGAGGGTGGTGCTAACTTTTGAAAGCCTCGATAGGCTGCAGCTAATTTCGGTATTGAAAACGTCGTCGAAAACTTTTTGCTTCCTTATTTTTCACAGAAAAAAGCTCTGCTGACCGCAGAGCTTTTACCTGTATGCTCCTTATTTACTTTCCAATAAACTGCTGTGTCCAGTGGTTGCCTTGTTCAACATAGCCGACACCGATGTGCGTGAAGTTCGGATTCATGATGTTCTCACGGTGTCCGTCACTGTTCATCCACCCGTTAACGACCTGTTCCGGTGTACGCTGTCCTCTGGCAATGTTTTCACCGGCTGTTTGATATGAAATGCCGAAGTCTTTCATCATATCAAATGGTGAGCCATAGGTCGGGCTGTCGTGTGAGAAGTAGTTACTATACGCCATATCACGGGATTTCTCACGTGCCACTTTGCTTAACTCTGTATCAATTTTGAGCGGATCCAGACCCTGTGCCGTGCGCTCCTCGTTTGTCAGTTCAACCACTTGCTGTTCAAATTCACTTAGCTGCTGTGATTGTGATTGACTTTGTTGTTCTTGCTGCTGTTCAGCTGGCTGCTGTGGTGCCTGTGCTTCAGGCTGCTCAGCCGGCTGTTCTTGTTTGTCTGTTTTCTGTTCTGAGTCACCTTGTTGTTCAGACTGATCCTGCTTCTGTTCTGAAGTGTTTTGGTTTTCAGGCTGTTGCTGATTCTGGTCCGGTTTTTCCTGCTTTGATTCCGCTTTTTGCTCCCCATCATGCTGCTGCTTATCCGAATTCCAATTAATTTGCGGGAAGTACTTATGCAAGTTGCTGAATCGGTCAGATGATAGCTCCGTCCAGTCACTTCCATTAATCGAATAATGAACGTTATACTGATGGGATTGATTTTGCGATTTATCGACATTTGCGGATGCGTCGGCCGTTGTTTGCCATGCGCCCCCAAATAGCAATGCTGCGGTTAGTGAACCGGTCATTAGTTTGTTAAACATGCTTTTTCCCCTCTCCTCTTTTTGATTTGCAACATCATCGTACCATGCTTTTTTTGTAATATTACTGGCACACATTGCCATAAGGTTTTTTCCATTCAGCGACTTTTCAAAAAAGATTATCACAGCAGACTATTAATTCTTTTAAACCAGGCGATTGATAGGAAAAGTTTTTATGGGGTGGTAAAATTTACAACAAAATGGCGGTTGACACTTCTTAAAATTGCATGCATATATTACAAACAGCTGCTAAATGTAAACGAAATGTTACTTGATTTTTCATAGATTATCATTTGAAATAGAGGGGGAGTGAAAGGTTTCCGGGAGACTTGAACAGACAATATTTGTCAGCTATATTTCCACCTCCCGGAATCGATGATATAGTATAATAATGTATAGTCGTTTTTTGCATAACACAGATTGTTTTTAAATCGATTAATATACATCATTGGAGGAACATAATATGTTATCAACTGCAGAAATCGGAATTGATTTGGGAACTGCTAATATATTGATCTATTCCAAGTCAAAAGGAATTGTATTGAACGAGCCATCAGTCGTGGCAATTGATTTAAATACGAAGAATGTGGTGGCTGTCGGATCGGAAGCAAAGGAAATGGTCGGCAAAACACCACAGAATATCATCCCGATCCGGCCATTGAAAGACGGTGTTATAGCGGATTACGATGTGACCGCTCAAATGCTGAAGGCGTTTTTAAAAAAAGTGAGCAAGAAAATGGGACTCTCCATGCGCAAGCCGACTGTTGTCGTATGCACCCCATCCGGTAGCACAAGCGTCGAGCGCCGTGCCATCCATAATGCTGTGTCCAGCTACGGTGCGAAACATGTGCATTTGATTGAAGAGCCGGTGGCAGCTGCCATTGGCGCGGACTTGCCGGTCGATGAACCACTCGCCAATGTGGTTGTCGATATTGGCGGGGGAACGTCCGAAGTGGGCATCATCTCATTCGGCGGTGTCGTCTCCTGCAATTCCATTCGCACCGGCGGCGACAAAATGGATGACGAAATCGTTAATTACATCCGTAAGAAATACAATATTCTAATTGGCGAACGCACAGCAGAAAATATAAAAATGGAAATCGGCCATGCCGATGAAGATCATATTGAGGAATCCATGGATGTCCGTGGCCGTGATATGGTATCAGGCTTGCCGAGAACGGTGACGGTTTCATCTAAAGAAGTATATGCAGCGCTGAAAGAATCCCTTGAACAAATACTGGAAACAATCCGGACAACCTTGGAAAACTGCCCGCCTGAACTGAGTGGTGACATTGTCGATCATGGCATCGTGCTCACCGGCGGCGGAGCTATGTTAAATGGGCTGAAAGATTGGCTCTCAGAGGAAATTTTCGTGCCGGTTCACATTGCGCCAAGCCCGCTTGAATCCGTGGCGATCGGAACAGGCCGTTCACTGAAGATGATTTCCAAATTGCAGAAAGCTGCGAAATAATAACGAGACATGTCCAGACAGGGCCGCGCTTACCAGTAATGGTACGCGGTCTCTTATGATGGATGTGAACTGCTTTCTGTTTCTTCTGTTCATTCTTTCTGGTGTCAATTCCGTTACGCTGCAAAACCACTCCACTCCCCTATTTCCCAACAGAAAATTAACCATAACGGTTTACAAATTTTTCAGAATACCATATAATAAAACCAATCACGCTAAAAGCGCTTCCACGCTATAACGCATGATACTGCCGAAGCAAAAAATCGGCAGCAGACTAATTTTATCAACCGTCTCTGGTTCCATATGAGACAGCCTGACAATCAATAACTGCCTAATCTGTTTTCAGTTCAACGCCAGTTCTGAAGCAACAGACAAAAGCCAGTTCAAAGTAGACTTACAGATGTCTGTAGTCTTTTTGAACTGGCTTATTTTATTTTCAGGAAAGGAGTGAGGCAGTGGCTGGAGCACTCGAAAACATTAAAATTCTCGATCTGTCGCGTGTGCTTGCTGGGCCATATTGCACGATGATTCTTGGTGACCTCGGTGCTGACGTTATCAAAGTGGAAGCACCGGGTGGCAGCGATGAAACACGCAAATGGGGACCTCCGTTTCAGAACGGTGTCAGTGCGTATTACCTTTGTGCCAACCGGAATAAAAAAAGCATCACACTTGATTTAAAATCTAAAGAAGGTCACAAGGCGATTAAAGAGCTCGTCCGTGAAAGTGATGTGATCATCAATAATTTTAAAACCGGCACGATGCAGCGGCTTGGGCTCGATTACGAAGCACTATCCGACATCAATCCGGGAATTGTCTACTGTTCAATCACCGGTTTTGGCGAAACAGGGCCTTATAAAGACATGCCGGGCTATGATTTTATCATCCAGGCAATGAGCGGTTTGATGAGTATTACCGGGGACAGTCAATCCGGCCCACAAAAAGTCGGTGTGGCCATTACGGACATTTTAACTGGTCTGTATGCGTGCATCGGCATTCAGGGAGCCCTAATCGAACGAATACAATCGGGCAAAGGACAAAAGCTCGATCTTTCCCTGTATGATTCAGCTGTCAGTGCGCTTGTCAATGTTGGCAGCAACTATTTGATGGCCGGAAAAACACCGGAAGCCCTAGGCAATCAACACGCCAATATCGTCCCATACCAGACATTTGCAACAATGGATGGGCAAATGGTGATTGCCGTTGGAAATGATCATCAGTTTAAACGACTGTGCACGATTTTGGAAAAACCGGAATATGCAGCAGATGGACGTTTCCGAACCAACCCTGACCGTGTAGCAAACCGGGAAACATTAATACCGATGCTGCGAGACGTCTTCGCGACCAAATCAACTGCCTATTGGCAGGAAAAATGTCAGGAAAACAACATCCCGTGCGGCCCGATCCAAACGATTGATGAGGTAGCCGGTGACCCGCAACTAAATGCGCGGGATATGTTCATTGGTGCCGACCATCCAACAGCAGGCGATATCCGCATGATCGGCAGCCCGCTGAAATTATCACGGACACCGGTTAATGCTAAGCGTCACCCACCGGATGCCGGCGAACACACGGATGACGTACTGGCACAATTAGATTTGACGCAACAAAACATTAGGAGATGATAAAATGGATTTCAATTTTTCAGAAGAACAGAATATGCTGCGCAGTACAGTCAGAAGCTTTGTCGACAACGAAATTATGCCATACATTGCCGAATGGGACCGCGAAGGAAAATTTGACCCTGCCATTATGCAGCGGCTTGCTGATCTTGGTTTGATGGGCGTCTGCATTCCGGAAGAATATGGCGGCAGCGGTATGGATTACAACTCACTGGCCATCGTCTGCGAGGAACTTGAACGCGGTGACACGGCATTCAGAACCGCCGTGTCTGTACACACCGGCCTGAACAGCATGACACTGCTGCAATGGGGAACCGAAGAACAAAAGCAGAAATATCTCGTTCCCCAGGCCAAGGGTGAAAAAGTCGGCGCGTATGGTCTGACAGAGCCTGGGGCCGGTTCTGATGTTGCCTCTTTGCTATCAACTGCGGTCAAAGATGGCGACCATTACATCCTGAATGGCTCAAAAGCATGGATTTCGCTTTGTGATACAGCCGACCACTTCCTTGTATTTGCCTACACTGATAAAGAAAAGCGCCATAAAGGCATTTCCGCTTTCATCGTCGAGCGCGATTGGGAAGGGTTTGACTCAAAAGCGACCAAAGGCAAGCTGGGAATCCGTTCCGGTAACACCGGTGAAATCTTCTTCGATCATGTGAAAGTCCCGAAAGAAAATCTGCTCGGCGAAGAAGGTGAAGGGTTCAAAATCGCCATGGCCGCGCTGGATAACGGACGGTTCACAGTTGCTGCAGGCGCTGTCGGCCAAATCCGGGCCTGCCTGGAAGCCAGTGTCAACTATGCCCATGAGCGCGAAACATTCGGAAAGCCAATCGGGAAACATCAGCTTGTGCAGCAAATGATCGCCAATATGAAAGCAGGCCTGGAAATGAGCAGCTTGCTTGTCTACCGTGCGGGTGAGATGAAAAATACCGGCAAACGCAATACAGAAGAAACATCGATGGCCAAATGGCAGGCGTGTGATTTTGCCAATAAAGCGGCTGATGATGCCATCCAGGTTCACGGCGCATATGGCTACTCGGATGAGTATCCGGTTGAGCGGTATTTGCGTAACTCGAAAGCACCGGTTATTTACGAAGGCACACGCGAAATTCATACGATCATGCAGGCGGAATATGCGCTCAGCTACCGACAGGATAAACCATTAAATAAAATGCTGCCGGCATGGGACGGTAACCATACGACAGTCTGAACAAAACGCGATTATGGCATTGTCGGCGTCCATGACGTCTTCCTTGCCGTCGCCGCAGCCCGTTCAGCGGCATCAAATAGTCCGGCATTGGCAATGAAGGCGGGCACCACGGCATGGACGAATTTTTAGAGATGAAGTATGTCTCGATAGGCATCGACAGCAACTGAATAAAAAATGATAGCCGCATTCCCAGTTTGGATGCGGCTATCATTTTGAATCGCTGTAGATTTATATAAACCCCTTTGAAATCATCGTTTCATCGCAAAAAATAACATCCAGGCTGTATTCTATAAGATGATGAGGCAAAACCTTTTTTCATACGCTTAGCGGCCCGAATTCATAACAACAATGTATACATAAAGAGCCAAAAGAAAATCAAAGGTTGAGAGAAACTTACCGTAAAAACTTAGCTCACGCTCGATTAAAAATTGACAGTATACTTATTTCATTTTATAATCTACTTAGAAATAAGGTGCCGAGTAGCGTTAACTACTCGGCACCGGCAGTTGGCCAGCTGTCTGGCTTGTCGATCCTGAGAAGTAATCGCTGACCTTTGGGGTAGGAGCGGTTACTTTTTTTAATGAATGAATACCAATAAAAGAATATTTGTTCTATTCATCTTTGTTTCTCCTGTCATTTCTTACCTGACAGGATTTTTAATTATGATTCGCCTTATAATGCTCATACTGCCGATACAAATCATGCAATGCCGAGACAAGCGCATTCCCGGCCTTTCCTAAATAATGTGCTTTCATCGTCTCAGAAGGCTTATCAATGCCGTCCTGTAAACTGTGCCCTCTTAACAGTTGATGGACAAACTGCCTCCCGTGATCGGTTGCCAAGGTACAGTTAGCTGCTACAATGACACCATATTTTTTATCAATTTCCGCCGTGATGGTCAGTGTTTCATAGATGCTTTTTGCTGCCATGCCGGATGGTAGTCTGGCGTGACCTGCGATAAAAACCGTATTCATCAATATCGTCCCCTCCCGCTAGAAATCCGGTCCACGATAGCCAAGTTTTCTGGAAATTGTCTCAGCCGTCTCCTTTGTTTCAGCTTTCAAACGCTTCAGGTTGTCCCCTGCAAAACGGCTGGATAGACCGCTTACTGCCAGAGCCGCTATGACACGATCGCTATAATCATAGATTGGATACGAGATGCCCGTTGTATCCGCATCCTGTTCACCAATACTGTATGCATAACCGTCTGCATAAATGGTTTCTAGTTCTTCCAGCATTGCCTTTTGATCAATCGTACCGCGATTTACGGGATGATGCAATTCGGATTCTCCCAAAATCGTTTCCTGCTGTTCACGGGACATATGTGCTAGCAACATTTTCGGGCCCGAACCCAAGTAAAGCGGCGAGCTTTTGCCTACCCTGGTGTTCAACCGGAGGGCTCTTGAACTGTCAACCTTTTCAATATAGGTGGCTTCACCCTGATTAACGATGACTAAGTGAATAACCTCATTAATATCACCAGCCAGCTTCTGCATATCGGGCAAGGCCATTTCCCGAATCTCCAGCTGGTCGGCAACAATCTGACCGAGCTCCAGAAGTTTAAGCCCCAGACGATACTTGCTGTCATGTTCGTTCTCCTTTGTTTTATATAAAAAATCACCAGATTCAAGTGCTGATAACAGCCGGTAAGCAGTCGGTTTCGGGATATCTGCCTTGTTGGCAATTTCTTTCAGCGTTAATTCCGGGGTATCGACTGAAAAATAATTTAATAAGTTGAGTGCTTTGATGACGCTTTGATTCATAGCAAAAACTCCTTGTAGTTGTCTTAATAAGAAAAACTCGGCTCCCGCCTCGTCTTTCTAGAGGTCAGAGGCCGGAAGTCAGACTGGAAGAAATCGGCAAATTAGCCGATTTCGGTACTGAAAACGTACCTAAAACGATATACTCCCTTATCTTAAAAAAGGCTGTCGCATGACAGAAAAACAGCCTACATCACCTATTAGTTGTTGGCACGTACTTTTTCTTTATTGG
Source organism: Lentibacillus salinarum (assembly GCF_042679865.1). Taxonomy (NCBI): domain Bacteria; kingdom Bacillati; phylum Bacillota; class Bacilli; order Caryophanales; family Bacillaceae; genus Lentibacillus; species Lentibacillus salinarum. Next base: position 66,173 of record NZ_JBHTNH010000003.1, read on the forward strand.
TTAATTCATAAATAGTAACACCACGTTTAGCCATTTCTTTAATATAGGTGTCACCAGGGACGATCTGCTCAGGCGGGTAAACGCCCCGTTTCATGATCGTTCCGTTTGCAATCATCTGGGCGACAACTGAAATCGTATTGGCTGTCGCCCGAGCCATGGCCGTCACATTATGTTCCCTGTCTTTATAAGTCGTCATTTCGAATACATGCGTTTCAGGCTGACCGTCTTTCTCGCCACCTACTTTAACCCTTAAAAGAACGACATCATCTTTATCGCCAAGTTCGACAATCGGATCAAGCACCTTAAGCAGTATTTCCCTCGGATTGATTTCCTGTCCGTTCACATCAACGGAATAATCCATCCGGGTCAGGTTCAAATCAACGAGCAATTTAAACTTTTCGGCATGACCCGGATAGCGGATGGTTTTATATTCGAGTGTTTTCAATTGCGGATACGATATGGATAATGTCGACGTTCCACCTGATGTATGAAATGCTTCCAGCGGGCCGAATTTTTCGAAGTGAACACGTTCCACCTCGCTTAAAGATTCAATCTCCTGTTTCATCCCATTACGGATAATCAATGCCGGGTCAGTATAGTGATCGAAAACCCCTTCCATTGAAAACACATGGTTATATTCAAACGGCGGTTCTGGGTTAACCGGGATACCGCCGACATATAATTTAATGGCTTCCAGATCATCAAGTTTACTTGCACCATGGCCCGACAAAATGTTGATCATACCAGGGGCAACACCCAAGTCCGGAATAATTGTCACGCCGGTAGCTTGAGCATCTTCTTTCAACGCCAGCACTTTATCGGTGACATGCCCAATATGGCCACCTAAATCGACCGTGTTCACCCCAACGTCAATGGCCGTTTTGGCAACGACTTCATTAAATGAATAAAATAGGGCGTTAATTATCACGTCGAACTGTCGCATGTAGTTGGCCAGTTCCTGTTCGTCCTTGGCGTTTACCTGATACGCTATCAGTTTTGGCGAATTCAGCTGATTAACAACTTCCTGGGCACGTTGGAGGTTAATATCAGCCAGGCCGACTGCTGTCACACCCTCACTTGACACCAAATCGCGTGCTGCTTCTTTCCCCATCAGGCCTGATCCGAGTACACCAATTTTCACACGCATACACTCCCTATAAAAGTAGTCATTTTCAATCTTTCTTACAACGCTTCTCTTGCAAAGAAGGGCGTCCCCCATTTATGTCTGGATAACTCCTGGCATAAATGGGAAAACAGCCTATTCTCACATTATAGCGTTTCTGAATGTCAGCTTAATCTGCCTCGATGCTTTACTCCGTATCAATCTGGGCACGCTGCAGCTTGCCACTGTAATCGATATAGACAGCTTTCCACTCGGTAAAGACATCCAACGCCTGCACACCGGAATCACGATGCCCATTTCCGGTACCCTTTGTGCCACCGAATGGCAAGTGAATTTCTGCACCTGTCGTACCAGCATTAACATAAACAATGCCCGTATCCAGATCGCGCTGAGCTTTGAAGACACGGTTGGCATCCGTTGTGAAAATGGAGCTCGACAAGCCATATGACACGCCGTTATTAACCTCAATCGCTTCATTAAAATTTTTTACCGGGATCAGGGAAACAACTGGGCCGAAGATTTCTTCCTGGGAAATGCGCATATCTGCCGTGCAATCAGTAAACAGCGTCGGGGCAAAATAATGACCGTTTGCATATTTGTCTTCATCCAAAACATATCCGCCGGCCATCAGTTTAGCACCTTCTTCTTTGCCGATTTGCATGTATTTTTCAATTTTATCAAGAGCTGCTTTGTTGATGATCGGGCCGACTTTGTTCGATTCGTCCAAACCATCACCAATTGTCAATTTTTCGATTTCCGCGAGCAGCCGCTCCTCGAGCCGCTTTTTCACGTCCTCATGCACAATGACCCGGCTGGCTGCCGTACAGCGCTGCCCACTGGTGCCGTATGCACTCCAGATGATACCTTCAACGGCTAAATCAAGATCAGCGTCATCCATAACGATGACAGCATTCTTGCCACCCATTTCGAGCGACACTTTCTTCAATTGCTTACCGCACTCACTGGCGATATTGCGGCCCGTGTCATTCGATCCGGTAAAGGAAATCACCCGAATATCGTCATGGTGCACCATCACATCGCCAACAGTAGAGCCCTTGCCATAGACCACATTCAAGATGCCTTTTGGCAGACCGGCTTCTTCAAATATTTTTGACAGCTCATAGGCCATAATCGGTGTTTCCGTGGCCGGTTTCCAGATGACGGCGTTGCCGGCTACAATCGCCGGGAAAGACTTCCAAGTGGCAATCGCAATCGGAAAGTTCCATGGGGTGATAATCCCCACGACACCAACAGGACAGCGCTGACTCATGGAAAATTTATTCGGCAGTTCAGCAGGGGTCGTATGGCCGAACAAACGACGTCCCTCACCTGCCATGTAAAAGGCCATATCGATGCCTTCCTGCACTTCGCCGCGTGCTTCTTCCAGCACTTTACCGTTTTCCATTGTCAACAGCTGGGAAAGGCGCTCTTTACGTTCTTTCATCAACTGGCCAACGTTGAACAAAACGTCCGCTCGTTGCGGTGCAGGTACCAGTGCCCACTCTTTTTGCGCTGTTTTTGCCGCTTCGACCGCACGATTCACGGCCCCGCTATCTGAGAGCGGCACCTTGACAACCGTTTCCCCGTTTGCCGGGTTAATCACATCAGCTGAATCGTTTTCTTCCACCCATTCCCCGTCAATAAAATTGTTCAGCTTTTCGGTTACAAGTAAGCTTTGAGCCATGCAAAATACCTCCTATTTTTGGTTAGGTTGATTTATCCCGCCTTGACAGGCAGGTCGACAAAAACTCGGGCGTCCTGTTGCATTGTCGACACTAGCACGTCCTGTCCGTCGTAAGACCCCCACTTCAGGATTTTAAGGGAAAATGAAAAAAGATAAGTGGGGGCGGGCTGCCTGGCCGATAATAACGCGACGTCCTGTCGCATTATCGGCACTAGCACGTCCTGTCCGTCGTAAATGTCCGATTCTGTTCGGGCCTACAGGATGTAGGTCACAAAGGCGTTGCAACAGGACAAGGAAAGCTACGACAGCCATACACCGCACGAAGAAAAAGTGCTTTCCCTTTTCGAGGACGCCCGCGTACTTAGCCTTTGTTCGGGCCTACAGGATGTAGGTCACAAAGGCGTTGCAACAGGACAAGGAAAACTTCGGCAGCGATACATCGCACGAAGAAAAAGTGCTTTCCCTTTTTCGAGGACGTTGCGAACTTAGCCTTTGTTCGGGCCTACAGGATGTAGGTCACAAAGGCGTTGCAACAGGACGTTGCGAACTTAGCCTTTGTTCCTTAATATCAGCAGGAAAATACACCCAGCTGAATGACGTTTCACTTTATTTCTTGGCACGATCACGGAGTTTTGTAATCGTGGATGAAACAGAAATGTGTTCCTTATCTGTCATAATCTCGATGACGGCCGGCTTGTTCTTCTGTAATGCCGCTTCAAGCGTCTCAGCGAATTGTTCAAGTGTGTCGGCCGTATAGCCATCCGCCCCGACGTTTTGCGCCATCGCTTTAAACGACACATGGCCAAGATCCGTCCCGATAACCTTTTCCGGATAATGGATTTCCTGATGCATGCGAATTGTGCCATACATCTGATTGTTAAACACAAGGGTTATGACCGGGATCTGATAACGGACAGCCGTTTCCAGTTCCTGTATCGTCATCATGAAGCCGCCGTCACCAGCTAGCGCGATGACCGGCTTATCCGGTAGAGCGATTTTGGCTCCCAATGCTGCCGGCATCCCATACCCCATCGCACCTGACGTTGGACCGACATACGTATGTTTTTTCTTAAACGGATAATAAGCATGGAGCCAGCCGGCAAAATTTCCAGCATCATTGGTTAACAGCGCATCATCTGGCAAAATGTATTCCATCATTGCCACTATATGCTTGTTGATGACATCATTATGCGAAACATCGAGACAACTGATTTCTTCAAAAGCCTGGCGCCGCTCAGTCACCCAGCTATTCCAATTACCCTGCACATCGATGTCGGCCAGTTTCTTTAACGCCTGACGAGCATCCGCCACAATGCCAACATCCGGGCTGAAAACCTTGCCGATATTATCATAGCTGATGTCAATATGAATGAGCTTTTTATCCGGTGTGATCACTTGATAGTCCTGTGTGGTCACTTCGGATAGCCGCGTGCCAATTGCCAGAATCGTATCCGCTTCCTCCACAGTCTGCAAAATAGTCGGGTTGGTTCCCAATCCTAGATGCCCAGCATATAACGGGTGATCATTCGGGAATGCATCCTGCCGGCGAAAAGCGGCGATAACCGGTAAGTGGTATTGTTCAGCAAATGTCACCAGCGCTTTTTCAGCCTGTGAACTTTTGATACCTCCCCCGGCAATGATCAGCGGTTTTTCGGCTGAAGAAAGCAAGTTTGCCACCTGGCTGATCTCCTCATCAGCAGGTGCTGGTTTTGGATTGACAGCAGGCGGGCCAAATGTCATTTCCGCTTCAGCCGGGAGGACATCCTCAGGCAGTGAGACGACAACCGGCCCTGGTCTCCCTGTTTTGGCAATGCGGAATGCTCGCTGCACAATCTCCGGCATACGTTCCGGATCCTTCACTTCAACGGCCCATTTGGCGATATGCCCGAAATACTGGTCAAGATCAACTTCCTGAAATCCCTCTCGACCGCGGAATTTGCTGTGCACTTGCCCCAAAAACACAACCATTGGTGTTGAATCCTGGTAGGCTGTATGAACCCCGATGGACAAATTGGATGCTCCCACACCACGTGTGGCCATCACGATGCCTGGCTTTAACGATGATTTGGCATAGCCTTCAGCCATAAATGCAGCGCCACTTTCATGCCTTGCTGATATGAGTTGAATAGACGCTTCATCATGCAGTGCATCTAATAATGGCAAATAACTTTCGCCGGGAACACAGAACACATCACTTACCCCTTCCAATTTCATACAGTCCACAATAGCCTGGGCTGCTGTGACGGTTTTGGTTGATCTTGTTGCTGTGGTTGTTTTCATTTAATTGGTCACCTCCTTGAAATCTAGTTGCGCCATGCGACTGACAGCCTCATCCAATCGTTCGACTGAAACCGTCAATGCCACCCGGAAATACCCTTCTCCCCGCTGCCCAAACGCATTGCCGGGTGTCACGATCACACCAGCGTCCTGCAGTAATTTATCGGCAAAGGCTATCGAGGTGAAGCCATCCGGTACCTTTGCCCAGAGAAAAATCGTTCCGTGTGGCTTTGCTGCCTTAATACCGAGCTTTTGTAACCCTTCATGCAATCTTTCCATGCGTTCCTGATAAACATGATTATGCGCCGCGACAGCGGAAAAGTCACTTGTCAATGCGGTAGCAGCAGCTTTTTGAATTGGAATAAACTGGCTTGTGTCAATATTGCTCTTAAACGTTGCCAGCGCTTGAATGACTTCCTTGTTACCAACGGCATAACCGATTCGCCAGCCGGTCATGTTGAAACTTTTCGATAATGAGCCAAATTCCACCGCCTGTTCCTTAGCGCCGGGAACCTGCATCACACTCGGTGCTTTGGAATCGTGAAACGTGATTAAATCATAGGCCGCATCATGTACGAGCAAAAGCTGATTTTCCCAGGAAAATGCAACCGCTTTCAAAAATGTGTCATAATCTGCCGAGGCCGCAGTTGGGTTGCTTGGGTAATTCAGCAGCATCAATTTCGCCTGTTCAATCGCTTCATGATCGACCTGATCATATAACGGCACATAGCCATTCATATTATCCAGCGGCAAAGAAGCGCTTCTCCCGCCAGCCAGATGAACGGCCGTTCTGTATACTGGATAACCAGGGTCGGGAATGAGAACAGTTTCTCCTGGGTTTAGCGTCGCATGCATCAAATTGGCGATCCCTTCTTTTGAGCCGATAACGGCAAGGATCTCTGAATCCGGATCCAATTCGACGTCATACTGCGTTTGATAAAAGTGCGCAACCGCCTCCCGAAATTCCTGGCAGCCACTGTACGTGGAATAGCGATGATTGGCAGGGTCCCTGGATTCTTCATGAAGCCGGTCAATAATAAAATCAGGTGTCGGCAAATCCGGTGCCCCAATTCCCAAATCAATGACATCAACATCGTCTGCCTGTAACGTCTTTTTCTTTTGCTGAAACTCGGAAAATAAATAAGGCGGCAAATTGGTCACACTATCCGAGATAAATGACATGCCATCCTCCTTATTTCATTTAATGAAACGATATTTCATATATCTGTCATTAGTATAAAGCAGTGACCTAAAAATTGCAATTATTGGACAAGTATTAATTTTGGCTCTTCACCAAAATCTATGTTTGACAAACTGGATTTAAGTAAGTGATGATCCATCGCTGCGGAAGAACACTTGGTGCTCGTCGTGTTGCAAGTTGTTCGGTGAAGCGGCACTCCTCGCAGGTTGAAGCGAACTCGGTGCAGCTTTGCTTGGTGCTCGTCGTGTTGCAAGTTTTTCAGTGAAGCGGCACTCCTCGCAGGTTGAAGCTGACTCGGTGAAGCTTTGCTTTGTGCTCGTCGTGTTGCAAGTTGTTCGGTGAAGCGGCACTCCTCGCAGGTTGAAGCGAACTCGGTGCAGCTTTGCTTGGTGCTCGTCGTGTTGCAAGTTGTTCGGTGAAGCGGCACTCCTCGCAGGTTGAAGCGAACTCGGTGCAGCTTTGCTTGGTGCTCGTCGTGTTGCAAGTTTTTCAGTGAAGCGGCACTCCTCGCAGGTTGAAGCTGACTCGGTGAAGCTTTGCTTTGTGCTCGTCGTGTTGCAAGTTGTTCGGTGAAGCGGCACTCCTCGCAGTAAAGATTGCTCGTCACACTGCGGAGTCTCACCTATGCCTGTGTTCCCGCTGGGAGTCTCCGTGTATTTCCTACGCTCGTTTGGATTACTAACCGTTAATTATGGCAGTAATAGGAAATCGCATCACGCAACTTAACTAGTCCGGGTGAGCGAAGGGCGGTGACTCCTGCGGGAATAGCACGTGCCCGAAGACCCCGCAGAAAAGCGGTCTTTGCTTTTCGAGGAGGCTGAGGCCGTGCCCGCGGAAAGCATCCGCCCGAAGCGATCCCGGACGGCGGGAATGACACGTACTTATAGAAAACTACCAAGCAGCAGTTACGTCGCTGTTTATGGATTTTATGTCAAGAACAACAACCTTCTAGAAAACAGTCTTGTAAAATAGTAACCCGGCTGTTTCTTGACAGGATTGTAGAACCTTCGTGAAATGGTATATAATATTGGGGTATGTATATTTAGAAGGGAGTCAATTATGCGCGAACAATGGTCTTCCAGGATCGGTTTTATTTTATCTTCCGCCGGAGCGGCGATCGGTCTTGGGGCAATATGGAAATTTCCTTATATGACGGGGATGAATGGCGGCGGTGCTTTTTTTCTTTTGTTCATCCTGTTCACGTTAATCATCGGACTGCCGCTATTGATTGCCGAATTCATCATTGGACGAGGGGCGCAAAAAGAGGCGATCAGTGCTTACCAGAAGCTTGCACCAAATAGCGGCTGGTCTGGTATTGGCTACTGGGGAGTTGCCGGAGCGTTTATCTTGCTATCTTTTTATGGTGTTGTCGGCGGATGGGTGCTCATTTATAGTTTTCTGTCCCTATTTGGCTCTGTTATTACTGACAATGCCGATTATCAGCAATTATTTGCGTCAATAACCGGGGATCCGCTTATCGCTATTTCCGGATTAGGCCTCTTTTTGATCACCAGCGTCACCATCGTTTCATTTGGTATCAAAGATGGTATTGAAAAAGCCAGCAAAGTCATGATGCCGTTATTATTTATCTTTTTTATTGTATTGGTCATCCGTTCTGTAACATTTGATGGAGCTGCTGAAGGATTGGTATTCTTCCTGCAGCCTGATTTTTCCCAAATCACCGCGGAAGGAATGCTTTATGCCCTCGGCCAATCCTTTTTCGCGCTGGCTGTCGGTTTTTCGGTGATGGTCACATATAGTTCTTATTTAGGAAAAGACGTCAGTTTGCCTTTCTCCGCAGGTTCTGTTTCGATCATGAACATTTTCGTATCATTATTGGCCGGGCTGGCCATTTTTCCTGTTGTTTTTTCATTTGACCTTGAACCAACAGACGGACCGGGCCTATTATTTATGGTGCTGCCGGAAGCCTTTGCCCAAATGCCATTTGGTGAAGTATTCCTAAGTTTATTCTTATTATTGTTTCTGTTTGCGATCTTCACCTCCGCGTTCAGCATGTTGGAGATTATGACCGCAGCGGTTACGGCCAAACGGAACTATTCGCGCATCAAAGTGACGTGGACTGCCGGTTTAATTGTTTTTATCGCGGGCGTTCCCGCTGCCCTATCATCCAGTGCCCTAGCGGATTTTACTATTTTTGGATTGACGGTATTTGATGCCAGCGATTTTCTTGTCAGTAACATGTTACTCCCGGGTGGCTGTTTACTGATTACCCTGTTTATCGGACTTAAAATGGATCGGCGCTTGATGAAACAGGAATTTTCATATGGCAATAACCTGACTGGCGGTTCGTTTCAGCTCTGGTTTCAGGTGATGCGCTGGCTTGTGCCAATCACGATCGTCATCGTCTTTTTAAATTCATTGGGCATTATCTAAGGAAGTCTCTCGGGTGGCTTCCTTTATTATGAAATTCAGGAAATGAGGTTAATATACGTCACAAAAGGGAATTTTAACTGGGAAGGAGGTCATCATATGTCAAGGAAAATCGTCATTGTCGGCGGTGTTGCCGGGGGTGCCAATGTTGCTGCCCAACTTCGCCGTGATGACAGCGAATCGGAAATTAGCCTGTTTGATAAAGGGGAACATATCGCTTTTTCAACGTGTGGCATGCCCTATTACATAGGTGGCGTTGTTGAGAAGCGGGATCATCTACTCGTTAACAGTGAGAAAATCGCACAAAAATATAACATAGACGTCAACACCAATACAGAAGTGACAGCCATCGATCGGAAAAACAAGCAGCTGACCTACCTTAATACGGCCGGGGAGCAAACAACGGGCTATGATAAGCTCATCCTCGCGCCTGGGGCATCTGCCGTCAAGCCCGATTTAGAGGGGTTGAATGATGATCGTGTGTTCACACTCCACACCATTCCGGATATGGACGACATCAAGAATGCCATTGCAACAAACAAACCCCAAACTTGTGCCGTTGTCGGAGCTGGTTTTGTCGGATTGGAAATGGTGGAAAACTTAAAGGCACACGGTATGAACTGTACGATCATTGATCGCTCCGAACAGGTGATGAAACTTATAGACAACGATATGGCGGCCATTATTGAAGATCACATGAAGGCGAAAGATGTTAACCTTCTGCTGGATGATGGACTGAAGGCATTTTCTAACGACGGTGCCACTCTACATTTAACAAGCGGAAAACGTATTCAGGCTGACATGACCATTCTGGCGGTTGGTATCAAGCCTAACACAAAACTGGCTGAGGCCAGTGATCTGGCAATTGGCGAGACCGGCGCCATTAAAGTGAACAGCTACATGCAAACGAATGACCCGGATATCTATGCTCTGGGTGACGCTGTACAAACAAATGACGTTTTGACCGGAATACCACGGCATGTCGCTCTTGCAGGACCGGCACACCGCCAGGCAGCGATTGTGGCCGGCCATCTGAACGGTGAGGTGACAGCGTACACTGGTACACAAGGAACAGCTATTTTCAAAGTTTTTGATTTAAGCGTCGGCTCCACAGGTTTAAATAAAGCTGTCTTGGATCATTTAGGGGTCCATTATCAGGAAGTCACCCATGAGACGTTATCCCATGCCGGCTATTACCCCGGGGCAGAAAAAATTTGCATCAAACTTCTTTTTGATTCGGATAAAGGGCTTTTATACGGCGCGCAAGTTATCGGGAGAGAAGGGGTCGATAAGCGATTGGCTGTTTTGGCAACAGTTATGAAAGCAAAATTGACCGTCCATGTCCTTCCTGAATTGGAGCTCGGCTATGCACCGCCTTATTCCTCACCGAAGGATCCGATCAACGTTATCGGGTACAAAGCCGAAAGCAAGCTAAAAAAATGACATCGTGAAGCGTGATGAACACCTGCTGCTTCTTAACACTATAAACGCCCGAAAGCCAGAGCCTTCGGGCGTTTATTAAAACCCTTCTTCAAATCGGTAAACCAATCTGAATTTATCTTCATTCAGAAGATCTTTCATATGAACGTTGACATGATGGCCGAAATACACTTCATCTTCTGTCATCGCAACAATCATAGCTTTTGCATCGTTTTCCACATCAAGATAAATATCACCGACAACCGGCCTGTCGAAATTATCCTGTTCCGCCATTAATCCGGCCGATTCATCTTCCAAAAGCTGCTCTTCTGACACAAGCGCTTTATCATAATAGGCGATATCGTCACTATCCTCAGCTTTTCCAGGAACTAGCACGACATATTCGCTATGTTTCACACCATTATCCCGTGTTGTCACGACGTTGCCATCTTCCACATTGTCAACCTTTTCAATTTCGTTCAAGGAATAGTGGTCAAGAAAATCAGGTGCCGGTTTAATAATTAAAATATAGTCACCCGGCTCAGGTTTTTTATGCTTGTCAATGGTGTATCGATTTCCGTAAAAAATGAATGTATCGTTATGTTTGGGCCGGCATGGTTCAATGTTATTAGCACTTGTGATATCTTGATTCATATCCTTTAAACGGTACAAGTGAACGGACTGTTTGAACATTGGTTTTACGGAATAAACCTTATGAAGTTCATTTTTGTAAAAAACAAACTGGCCCTTCCTAACCTGAAATAATTTCATCATAACGCCTCCTTCGCTTTTATACATTATACCTTTTTTATTTTCCATCATACCATATAAATTAAACATAAATTTAGTGAATATGCCAATTTATTTCTCAGCTATGCGACTATTTGGGTAGATGACCAGGTGAAAAGTCTAATTGTTCCCTTGTTCTGCTGCCAATAAAGAAAGTTCCTCCCAGCGTTCCATTTTTTCTTCCAGCTTTGTCTCGGTATCCTGCTGTTCCTGATAGAGTGACTGTACCCTTTCGGCATCGCTCCCGGCGTTCGCTATCTGTCCCTGCAGCGTCTCAAGCGCCGCTTCCAGTTCCGTTATCTCATCTTCAATCGTTTCCCATTCCATCTTTTCATGGTACGACATTTTCTTTTTCCGGTCAGGTTTTGGCTGCGGTTTTTTGACGGTTCTGACCGATTCCTCTGTTTCCCGCTCCTTTTGCCGTTCCAAAAATTCACGATAATTGCCGTAGAAATGCTCAATCGGATCATTTTCTTTAAAAATCAGCATGTGATCAACGACACGATCAAGGAAATATCTGTCGTGTGATACCGTAATCACGACACCCGGGAATTGATCCAAATAGTCTTCCAGGACGCCCAATGTCTGCGTATCCAAATCATTCGTCGGCTCATCCAAAAGCAGCACGTTCGGTTCGGTCATCAGCACTTTCAATAGATACAGTCGGCGTTTCTCTCCGCCAGATAATTTGCGGATATAGTTCCATTGTTCGGAACGGGAAAATAAGAAACGTTCCAACATCTGCTCCGCTGTGATTTCTTGGCCATTTTTCGTATGGATAACCTCGGCAACATCCCGGATATAGTTGATCAGTCGTTTATCCCCGTCAAGGTCTTCGTCGTCTTGCGTGTAATAACCGATTTTAACAGTATGCCCGATATCCATTTCACCCTGATCAGGCGTCACACGGCCTGCCATAATATTTAACAGAGTCGTTTTGCCCGAGCCATTCGGTCCGATAATCCCCAGACGGTCACCGGGCACAACCAGAAAGTCAAAGTCTGTTATCAGCGGCTTGCCGTCATATCCTTTTTCAATCCCTTCAAGCTCGATCACCTTTTTGCCGAGCCGGGCTGATCCAGCTTCAAATGACACCTGCTGCTTTGTCGTATCAAACGTTTGTTTCTTCATTTCCTCTACACGCTCGACACGAGCCTTCTGCTTGGTCCCTCTTGCTTTTGGGCCCCGTTTCAGCCAGGCGAGTTCACGGCGCAATGTGTTCCGATGTTTCTCTTCATAACTCCTTTCCAGGGCTTCTCGCTCGGCTTTTTTCTCCAGAAACAATTTATAATTCCCTTCATACATGTACAGATTGCCCTTATCCAGTTCAAATATTTGGTTCGTCACCCGATTTAGGAAGTAACGGTCGTGTGTGACGAGCAGTAAAGCACCGTGATATGCCGCCAAGTAGTTTTCCAGCCATTCGACCGTTTCATTATCAAGGTGGTTCGTCGGCTCGTCAAGAATCAAAAGGTCAGCAGGCTGGATCAGTGCTTTGGCGATTGCCACCCGTTTCTTTTGACCACCCGAAAGCCCGGCAACATGTCGATGAAAGTCGGTAATCCCCAATTTTGTGAGGACTGTTTTGGCTGCTGTATTGGCTTCCCAAGCTTCATATTCGTCCATCTGTTGTTGTTTATCAAGAAGCCGCGCCTGGATTTTTTCGTTATTCGGATTTTCCTGCAGCTGAAGGAGAACTTGCTCATATTCGCGCATGACCTTCATGATCACCGCTTCACCGTAATAAATTTGCTCAATGACGGTCAGATCGGGTTCCAGCTCAGGCTCTTGCGCCAAATATTCAATATGATAGTCTTTAGCATGCTGGATAGCACCTTTTTCTGCTGTATCAAGGCCGGCGATCACTTTCAAGAAAGTTGATTTTCCTGTTCCATTGACACCAATCAGTCCAATGCGATCATTCGGTTTTATTGTGCAGGAAATATCATTCAGTAATGTTTTGTCCCCGTAGGATTTATATAAATTCTCAACCGTAAGCATATTAATCCCTTTCTAATGTCGAATCATCATTGGTCTTTCGCCTTTTGACCAGCTGGCTTATCAGTGTGACAATCAAAAATAACAGCCATGATGTCGCTACATAAAAGACGAACTTGCTTACCTGGTCCATTTCCTGAAAAAAGAAAGCCATCCCGATCCAGATAACACCTAATCCGATAATTTGGTAAACTAAAAATTTAATGGTGATTCCCCCCGACACGTCGATTCTCTCTCTATTTTATCTTACTGACGGCAACTTTACCATTCGAAACGTTTCAGTGCCGGGAAACGAAAAACATTGATGATTTAACGAGGCCAAATGTTATCCAAACAACTAAAAATGCCTGATGACATTTGCCGTTTCAATCGCCGCAACGGCTGCTTCCGACCCTTTATTACCTGCCTTTGTACCGGCGCGTTCAATCGCCTGTTCAATCGTTTCTGTTGTCAAAACGCCAAAAATGACCGGTTTTCCGGATTGCATGGCAGCATTGGCGATTCCTTTGGCCGCTTCACTGCAGACATAATCAAAGTGTGGCGTTGACCCGCGGATAACCGCGCCGAGTGTCACCACTGCATCATATTCTTCTTTTGCCGCCATTTTTTGGGCAACCACTGGAATTTCAAAGGCACCCGGCACCCAGGCAATATTGATGTTATCTTCTTTGACACCATGCCGTTTCAGCGTGTTTACAGCCCCGTCTAGCAATTTATTCGTTATGAAATCATTAAACCTGGCCACGACTATGCCAATTTTCAAATCCGATCCGACCAGGTCGCCCTCAAATGTTTTTACCATATGACTCATCTCCTTTAGTATTATGAAAACTGAATAAATGACCCATCTTTTGATACTTTGTATAAAGGTAACGCTTGTTTTCATGTCGTTCACCTGACTCAATCGGCAGGCGTGCGGCAATTTGAATGCCATAAGACTGCAAGCCTTGTAATTTTTGCGGATTGTTGGTCAGTAAATCTATATTTTGCACGCCGAGATCCTGTAAAATTAAAGCGCTGATAGGATACTCGCGCATGTCCGGGGCAAAGCCGAGCTGCTCATTCGCCTCAACCGTATCCAGTCCAGCATCCTGCAGCTGATAAGCACGCAGTTTATTGATAAGACCGATCCCGCGGCCTTCCTGTCGCATATAGACTAAAACGCCGGAACCCGCTTCATTAATTCTTTTCAGGGCTTCATGCAGTTGTGGCCCGCAATCGCAGCGATAAGAAGCGAACACATCACCGGTCAGGCACTCGGAATGTATGCGGGTCAGTACCGATTCCTTTCCAGAAATATCCCCTTTAATGAGTGCAATATGTTCCTTATCATCCAAATCATTGGTGTAGCCGCACACCTTAAATGTTCCAAACTCGGTTGGCAGCGTTGTTTCGACCACCCGCTTGACATGCACGTCATGCTGCTTGCGATAAGCAATCAGATCAGCAATCGAAATCAGCTTCAGATCAAACGTCTCGGCCATTTCCCGTAAATCAGGTAAACGGGCCATCGTACCGTCATCTTTTATAACTTCACAAATAACACCTGACGGAAAGGCCCCGCTTAATTTTGCCAGATCAACAGAAGCTTCCGTATGACCTTGTCGAGTCAGAACGCCGCCTGCTTTGGAAACGAGCGGAAAAACATGGCCCGGCTGCTTGAAATCTTCCTCTTTAATATCCGGATCAGCCAATGACTGAATCGTTTGCGACCGTTCCTGTGCGCTAATGCCTGTTGTCGTATCCTTATGATCAATGCTAATCGTAAACGCGGTTCCGAATGGATCACTGCTCTGACTTGCCATCAGCGGCAGCTTCAGTTTTTCGGCCAGGTCCTGTGTGATGGACGTACAGACGAGACCCTTTCCATACGTAATCATAAAATTGATGACGTCCGGTGTCGCCTTTTCCGACAAGGCAACCAGATCGCCTTCATTTTCCCGGTCCTCATCATCAACAACAATGACCGGTTTCCCTGTTTTTAAATCATTGATCGCTTCGTCTATCGTATGAAACATCTTGTCCACTTCCCTCGTTTTAGTCTTGATCATCTGGCTGTTTTGCTGAGCATATTTTCAACGTGTTTGGCCAGCATGTCACATTCAATATTGACGATGTCGCCCTTGTTTTTATCACCCAGGATCGTCTCAGAGACAGTATGCGGAATAAGCGACATGGTAAACGTATCACCGCTGGTATCAAAAACTGTCAAGCTGACACCATCCACTGCGACAGAGCCTTTCGTGATGAAGTAAATCGTCAGTTCATTAGGAACCTCGATATCGTAATAAATCGCATTTTCGTGTTGTTCTTTTCGGATGATTGTTCCTGTGCCATCCACATGACCAGAAACAAAATGTCCGCCAAATCTTCCGTCAGCAGGCATTGAACGCTCCAAGTTAACACGCGACCCCTCTTTCACCATCTTCAGCGAAGTGACTTTCAGTGTTTCCGGCATGACATCCACCTGAAACGACTCACTCGAAAAATCCGTGACCGTGAGACAGATGCCGTTGACTGCGATGCTATCGCCGATATGGATATCTTCCACGATGTTTGACGATCGAATTGTCATATGGATTGATTTTTCCGACACGTATTTCATTTGTTTAATGGTGCCCTTTTCTTCAATGATTCCTGTAAACATCTGCATCGCCCTTTCGCGGTTCCGCTATGATTTTAATGTCCTCACCGAGCATTTCCACGCTAATGATTTCAATCGGCTGTGTATCCGGCATACGCTTTAAGCCATTTCCAGCAATGGTTGTCGGAGCAGTTTTACCGCCGATCAGTTTAGGCGCCATGTATTGCACAAGCTGGTTGAACGTCCCGCATTCCATAAACGAGCCATTTACCTCGGCACCACCTTCCACCAGCAAGGACATGATTCGTTGACTTCCCAAATAGTTAAGCACATGATCGGGATCGAGCGCATCAAGCGGAATGACGCTAACACCTGCTTCCTCATATGGTCTGGTCCGTTGATTTGTTATGGCTGGTCCGGTAAAAATCCACGTATCAGCTTTTTGGTCCGCCACCACATTCGCATTTAGCGGCGTGCGGAGCTCCGTATCCAGGATAATGCGAAGCGGATTTTTGCCACCGTTTGGCAGACGTGCTGTCAGGTTCGGATTGTCTGCTACCACCGTGTTGACCCCTACAAGAATAGCGTCATGGGTATGACGGTAATGGTGAACATCATGTCTCGCCGCTTCACCGGTAATCCACTTGCTGTCACCCGTGTATGTTGCTGTTTTACCATCCAGACTGGCAGCTGTCTTCATCGTCACATAAGGTGTTTTGGTTTGAGTATAGTGGAAAAATACACGGTTCACCATTTCCGCTTCTTTCTGCAAGACACCTAATTCAACATCGATGCCGGCTGTCCTTAGTGTGTCGATCCCACGGCCGGCTACCTTCTCATTTGGATCCTTTACAGCAATAACTACCCGGCTGATCCCCTTTTCAATAATCAAATCGGCACACGGCGGCGTTTTGCCGTGATGGCTGCACGGTTCCAGCGTAACGTAGATGGTTGCTCCCTCTGCTTGGTCCCCAGCCATTTGGAGCGCGTGGACTTCCGCATGTGCTGTCCCTGCCTTCAGGTGGGCGCCAAAACCCAGAATGTCACCATGTTTAACAACTATCGCACCAACCGGAGGATTCGGACTCGTTTGCCCTGAAACAGCTCTTGCCAAGTTAAGGGCAAATTGCATATAGTATTCATCGTTCACAGTCATTCCCTCCTTCTGTTCCAAACAAGTTAATAAAGCGGCAACGGTTACCGATCACCGCTTTTCCAATCGCTTAAAAGAAATAAAAAAACCTCTGAATTCGCTTCAGAGGGTGTACGGGCAGAATTTTTTTACAAGTGTCGTATTATTGATACGTTTATAGCAATGGAAAAATACGCATTGCCTGTACTGGAAATTGATCATACGAAACAACCTGTAAAATTCCTTCTCCCATCCAGACTGTTACTGTCGGTCCCGGATTTTCACCGGGTCCACCGCTTGGTTTAATACCGCACGGGTCACGGACTCTGAAGCTATGCTCCATCACCGTCGGTCGGGAATTACACCCTGCCCCGAAGGAATGTTTTGCATTCATATTAAATTTTATTTGGCTCTTTTCGTAAGAATTGTTGTTATTTAACCCGCTGTCCGAATACACTTCGCTTTCCGCGGGAGTCTACGTGTATTCGGACTGCTCAGAGATTGCAAATGTTTTTCTTCTTATCTCAAAAGCAACAAACTTTGAGAAAACAGCCTTTTATTTATTAGTATAGCACCAGTCGGCCTGCTAATGCAAAAAAACTGCGCCGCCCCTCTTATAATGACAATCGAAAGAAAATGGCAAATGGGGGCGTGAACAAAATTTTTATTGTGTGACGCCCCCTTTTTCGGTCCCGGTTCGATTGTATATATAGAAGGAGCTATCGATTAAAAGGACACTAAACCACCTATGATTTATTGGGTGACAACACAAGATGCCACTATATTTGTTTAGAAAGTTCGCCGATTTCTGCTTTGCTGCCCACAAATCAAAGTGGAAGCTCAAACCAGAATGTATTATCGGACCCTTCCGATTCCAGACCGATTCTGCCGCCGTGATTGTCTATAATTTCCTTGGCAATCGCCAGGCCAAGACCACTTCCGCCTGTCGCCCTGTTTCTGGAATCATCCAGCCGGTAAAACCGTTTAAATATATTGTCAGCTTCTTTTTCAGGGATGACGTCACTTTGGCCGCTTACAGAGACAAAATAAACTGCGTTCCGCCATTCACCCCGTACCTCTATTGTTCCATTGCCGGTATAATAATGGATGGCGTTTTCCAGTAGATTGCTGATTACTTGCTGTAAGCCATCAACATGAACAGATAGTCGATAAGGATCGGCCTCCACCGTCATCGGTATGTTTTCCTGTTCCTGGCGCCAACTGAACATAGCCGTGCTTTGCCTAATTAAATCAGCCATATCTGTCTCTGTATACTGTACATAATTTGAGGATGCAGCATAATCCCATTCCTTGAGCTGCTCCAGCTGTTCCATCATCGCCGTCAGCCGCTTGGCCTCCTGATGCAACGAACTGTACAGTTCCTGGCTGCCTTCGATATCTCCGCGTTCCAGTGACTGAAGGTAACCATTTAAATTAGTCAGTGGCGTGCGCAATTCATGCGATAAATCCGATATAAGCTTTTGGCGATGTGCATCATTTGCCTTCAATTGTGTAATCAAGCCATTAAATTGTACGATGAGTTCGCCCACTTCGCCCTTAGCTGATTCTGCTACAGGATTGGGATAGGCACCTTTTTTCAGCTGTTTAGCTGATTCAATTAAACGTCTGACAGGTTTGATCAGTTTCCCGGTCAAATAAAAATGAAGCAGGCTGCCCCCAACAATTGATATAACGGAAAAAATCAATAAATAATTAAACAGGGCAGCATTGAATTGCCTTTGCTGCGAGTCATTCAACGTCCCCATGGCATCAACTAAAAAACAGGCTGTGTTATAAATGGCAAGGCCGCTGAGCACAATTGCTGAAGCAACGATTACAAAATTTAGCAGCGATAACCGCCACAGGAAACCGTTTGGAAACAGTGACAACACCCATTTACGCACTGACAAATTTATACCCCATTCCCCGGACTGTCTGGATGCGCTTCGGTTCAGATGGGATCTCCTCAATTTTTTCCCGGAGCTTTTTGATATGCGCATCAATAGTCCTATCGAGGACCGTATTATCCGCAAATGGATACAGCTCATTGACCAATTGTTCGCGGTCCAGGACAGTGTCCGGATGTTGCATAAAATAATAGAGGAGGTTAAATTCATGCTTTGTCAAATGCAGCTGCTTATCATAAAGCAGTACCTCACCTTTACGCGGTTTTATGCAAAGCCCGTCATGAACAACTTTTTGACAAAATTGCCCTGTCCGCCTTAGAACAGCTTCCACGTGAGCCATAAGCTCGTCCGGATCGAATGGCTTGGTAACGTAATCATCGGCACCCATCCTTAATCCGGCAATCTTGTCATCCGTCCGGGCTTTTGCCGAAAGCATTATAACCGAAACGTCATTCCGCTCCCGTTCATGCACCCATTGGCAAAATTCCTCGCCACTCGTTTTCGGTAGCATCAAATCAAGAATGACGAGGCACGGATGGTGTTCCAAAAAGGCTTCTTTTGCCTTTTCACCATCAGGGGCTTCAATCACATCATATTGATTTTTTTCCAGATGCAGACGGATCAGGTGCCTGATCATCTGATCGTCCTCCACGACTAAAATTGTCTGCTCCATCGTTAACACCTCTACACCGATTTTACGCCAGACGAGGCCATTATGACATCTTTTCAAACTCTTGCACCATCAGTTCATAATTCATGGCACCTAAAGCCTTAAACTGAATCCGTCCATCAGAATCAATCATAAAGGATGACGGGATTGGCTGTATTTGATACTGATTAGCAACTTCTGTATTTTCATCCAGCAATACCGGAAATGTCATGCCGAAATCCGCAACAAATTCCTGCACATCACTTCTGTTGCTTTCCGTATCAGTAAGGTTGACGGCTAAAATCTCAATATCCTTATTCTCATAAAATTTCTGCAGATCCGGTATCTCAGCACGGCAAGGCGGACACCAGGTTGCCCAGAAATTCACCATGACACGCTGGCCGCGCAGATCGGATAATTTCATTTGTTCCCCTTCCATTGTCTCCAGCTGGAAATCGGGTGCTATATTGCCTACTTCAAGCCCCACTTCGTCCGTGTCAGCAATCGCATCAGACGCATCGTTACTTTCCCGGGTCCCTTCCGAATCTTCAGTCAACTCTTCTTCAGCCGCATCTTCCTCAATAGTAAAATCATTTTCTTCTGTCTGCTGTGTGTCCTGTGAATCGGCGGTAAGATCATAAACCGCCCATGCAAACATCCCTGTTAAAACAACGATAATGATCGCTTTTTTCATTGTATGCCCTCCCATTATCCGAGATTTGATAACCAGGTATCTTCAACCAGTTTCAGCAGGAAATTGGAAATACGTGTCATCTGGCCTGTGAACAGCAGAACGCCCATAAAAATCATGACCGCGCCGCCTGCTTTCATGATTTTTTGACTGTATCGGACAATCAAGCGTGTTGATCCCAGGAAAAACGTCAATACGAGAAATGGAAGTGCAAAGCCAATCACATACACGATGGTATAAATCGTTCCCTGTGCCGGATTACTGGCTGCCACGACCAGTATCGACGCAAAAATTGGTCCAATACATGGCGTCCAACCCGCAGCAAACCCCATCCCGACAAAAATGGTGCCAAGATAGCCAGCAGGTTTACGTGCGAATTGCATGCGTTTTTCCTTCATAAAGGACGTAATATTGAGCCACCCCGCTACGAACAGGCCCATCACGATAATAAACATGCCGGCAATACGCTGGAGGAACAATCCTGAGTCGCCTGTCAGCATCCCTTGAATCCACTGACCGAGGAACGATACACCAACCCCTAGCCCAATAAACACGGTTGAAACACCAAGCAAAAACAATACGGACTGGAACAGCAACCGGCTGCGAATCTTCATATCCTGGTTGTTTTTCAGTTCTTTCACACTAATACCGGTTATATAAGACAGATAGGCCGGAAAAATCGGCAATGTGCACGGAGACAGGAATGAAAGGATCCCGGCTCCTAAAGCAAGCCAAATGGTTAAATCTGCAGCTGCAGTCATGACCTCACCCTCTTTCTGTTGTTGTAAATAAGAACAGTCACGCTTATGATAAATACAACGATTAAAAACCACCTGGCCACTATGTATCCGTATAGCGTCGAATACGGCAGCAGGCACGTTAACAAGAATTGTCCTGCGCTCCAGATGGCAAAAACGTTACCTGCCACGATAACGGCCGGTTTTCGCTCATTAATTGCTAAAAACATCACCGCCACAATCAAAAGTAAGCCCAAGTGCCCCCAGGATAGCGCATTACCATTCACAACAACATCGATAAACTCATAGACGAACGCCGATCCCAGAAATATCGGGACAAGGGCGGACAATAAGGGACTGATATTTAAATGTTTTCGCCTAACTTTGAAGACAACGTTTACAAGCAGCAAAAGAACAGCTGCATAAAAGGCGTACGAGTCGCTTGGGTAAGCCAGGACGGCCAGTGGGTCTGTGACAAAAATACCGATATTCAGCAAAATTTTCCCCACCCATATGAACAGGATAAAATTGATGATCAGTGAAATGCTCTCTTCCAATTGCTGTTTTTTCACGGGTTTTGCTGATTGACTTGTCACATAAAAAAAGGTCAGGCCAGCAACAATGCTGATAACGTTGTAAGCCATTTTGGCTAATACCCAAGCTGATATCATGATATGTATGTCCTCCGTTCAGTTCACATTCATTATAAACTATTTATGTGAAAGTTTGATGAAAAAACAAAGAAATCTTTATTAGTCTATGTCATTTCGTAACGGATAACAGCTTTCTGCATGCAACTGGAATAGTCTGCTATAATTACCTCTATAATCTTTCAGGAAAAGGAGTACCATCGTAATGCAACTGAGCGGGGGAACTTCGGCTCGAGTGGGAAAACTTCAGCCCGAGTGATGCATTGAATAGCAGCATAAGATCCACCTCTATTACGCCGTCATGTTTTTTTATGACTCGCCCGATTTAAATTCTCGCCGTTCATTTGAATCAGATTTAGACTTATTCTTAACTCGCTGATAAACAGCGTCCATTCGGTTAAACACCCATTGCAGCGCCAGTCCTTGAACAGCAATGCCAAGAACAGATACCACTGTCAATGTCCAGATCGAAATAGATTGTTCGATTTCAAAAACCCGGTGACCAAAAAAGAGCAAGTACCCGAGTACAACGAATAAGGCATCAACATAATGATGAACCGAGTTTTCCATTACTTGAATCAGCACAGCCTCGGCAAACAGCAGCAATAAGATGATAGACAAAATCAGTGATTTGGATTGAAACGTCATTTTCTCAGCCAATGGCACAACGTAATATTTGGTGATGGCTTTAATCCGGAATAAATAAATGATCCGTACAATTCTGGCAACCTGAAAGAACTGATCGAACGGAACGATCGCAATTAATAAAAACGGATTTTGTTTAATGAAGCCCCACTTCGCCTTTGTCATGATAAAACGGACCGTGAAATCAACAAAAAACACACCCCACACAACCCAGCTGATCGTGGCGTTATAGCTGTTATCCGTCCATATCGTTATAATTGTAAGCATCACAAGTATAATCATGACACTTTCATAAAACATTTTTGCCGTTTGTTGCATCGTTTGTCCCTCTCCCGGCCAGTTTCCGTACTATATTATCGTAAATAAGCCAGGGGTGTGGAACCCTGGCTTAAGTTCAAACATTTTTATAGCAGCTGTTATTCCGCAAGTAAATCCTGATACGCCGGTGTTTCCTCCATTTTCTTTTTGACATACGGACAGGTCGGATTGATTGTCTTGCCTTCTTCTCGGGCATAGGTGACCATTTTTTCAACAAGTTTACTGGCCATGCCCTCACCGCGTAATTCTTCCGATACATACGTGTGATCCACATTCAATTCATTGTTACCGGATTCCTTAAACGTAATCACCGCTTTCGGATGATGTTCATCATCACCGATATAAAACTTATGATCGCCTTTTTTGATGTCTGCCATCGTATCACTCCTTTGTAATAGTTTTCCCGATATTCAAGTAACTAATTCTTCCGGCTTTATCCAAACCAAGGAAGTGTGACGACAATCGCAGCCACAAAAATAACCATCAAATAATTGACCGATACCATGAACATTTTATCCGCCCATTTACGGGTATCCTTGGCAAACAGACCGCTGATCGCCAGTACGAGATAACCGATATTCAACAGCGTTGCAATGACAACGAATGCTGTTCCGAGTGAAAACAAATAAAACGGAAGCGGCAAGAGGCAAGCGATATAGATAACCATCTGGCGCTTCGTCATCTCCATTCCATGGACGACCGGCAGCATGGCAACATTGGCCGCCTTATACTCATCATATTTCCGGATAGCAATTGCGAACGTGTGCGGCATCTGCCAAATGAAAATGATTAAGGCCAGCACAATCGGCACAATATGTGACGCCGGCTCAAGTGCCGCCCAGCCAATCAATGGGGTCACCGCACCGGAAATACTGCCGATGACCGTATTCAGCGTATACCGGCGTTTGGACCACATCGTGTAAAACACAACATATGTTACCCAGCCAATCAGCGCATAAATGATGGCCTCAAGCGTCGTGAATGCAAGCAATAAAAAACCAAAGCCACTTGCAGCTATTCCGATCCAACGTATCGTCTGCATGGAAATATTTCCGGTCACTGTCGGGCGTCCTTTGGTCCTTTCCATAACCGTATCAATATCTGCCTCATACCAATTATTGAAAACAAGCGCACCGGCCATGACTAACGTACTACCGATAAGCGTCAATAAAAATATATTAAAATGGGTTGCAAAAGATGTTTCTGTAAAATATATCGCCAGCCAAAATCCAGCAAAGACCGGTACCGCATTGGCTATCAGGACAGGTAATTTAAAAAGAGACTTCAAATCTGTCACGATTGACGTTTGGTTGTCCTTATCTGGTGCAAAATCAGTTCTATTTATATCCGATGAGGTGACAATTTGCCTGCTCATCCTATTCATCCTCTCAGAAAACATGACAAATAAAATGCTTCCTCATATATTGTAATCGTTTGGCGCCATTTATGTAAGCAGAATGAACTGGCAGATTCAGCCACAAATGAACCTAAGCCAAAAAATTCAATTGAACAAGGGAACTCAATTGTTGCTGACAGTAAATCTACGACGTATTTTCTGATCCACTACACCGGTTCCAACGTTTCTTGATCATAGAATACATTCCTGTCGGCAAATTCTTTCGGTGCAGTTATGATCCTTTTCACACGTGCTACACTTTCTTCGGGGACTCCTGGTGTATAAGGTTTATCCAGCTTTAACTTTTCCGAATATATCCAGTTATATAATGTTGCTTTCGGCTGCCTGTTGCCGACATACTCAACGACTGCGGCAATCTTTGTCAGCGTTTCCCGCTCTGGCTCGCTCAAATCAGCTATTTTCTGTTCGTCAAAATCCAGCCCTAAGAAATGTTTTTTATAGTCAGATGAATACAAATCAATGAGCAGGTTGGTCAAAGCAACATTAAAATCATCTGCATGTATTAAACCGTAAACTCTTTCCATGGTTTACCAAGGTCCTTTCCAATATAGTTCAGGAACATCTTTTGCCTGTCATGGAGAAACTTTCGGCCAATATATTTATCAAACACATTGAGTACTTCCTCCAGGGTTTCAATGCCGATTAATTCAATCAAATATTCTGCATCGGCAAAGTCCCTGAATGGTTCCGGTCTTGATGATAAAATCTTCATTGCCAGCATTTGATCTGCACTTGGGCGTAAATACTTTGAGATAGTTGTATGTGTAAGTTTCTTTTAAATGCTCATGTTTAACATGTTTTAATGGCTCCTGAATATCCTGATTAATCCAATTTTCGTCCAATCCATATGTTTCTGCTATATCATTCAATATCGTTTTAATCTGTGGAAATGTTTCAAATATCTCATCAATATCTTTCGTTGCCGGCCTGACATCAAAACAAGCCATCATAACCGTCCCGCCATAGATATTTAACGACATACTCAATTTATTTTCTTCAAGCCGCTCATTCAATACTTCCAAAATTTCAAGAAACCGTTCTTTTGTGATTTTTGTCAAATGGAACATTCCCTTTATAACTATTATAACAGTAATGCAACGTCTGCACATCTTATAGCAATCATAATAAAAAGAGTGAAAATCGGCTCATTTTAGAAGTGGCAAGAACAGAAAAAATGTAGTCAACAGTAGTCTTCAAAACATACGGGAGTATAACAGATAACCTAAAATAAATTTTGAAAACTACTGGGTACTTTTTACCAATTATCAAAAAAGTGGAAAAAGTATGATTTGAATCACACCTTAATCTTTCACTATCTGTTAAATTCAATAATGAAACACGGGTAAGTAATTAATTTTGGCAGGGGATTGCTATGAGAAAGTTAAAAGTCGCAATTGTAGCATTGGTAGCTGGTTTTGTTATTTGGTCACTGAACACATCATTTACAACGGAAGCTTCTACACAGGAACACAACGATAGCGCATCTTCGAGGTCAGATAATCCAAAAGGGGAAATCATTTTGAAGTACACAGCAGAAGATATGGACTGGAAGAGTGCTACTAATAAGCAAAAAGAAATATTGAAAGAACAAGGATGGACGTTAGAGAATGGAATTCCTGTATTGTATGTTTCTGTTCCTGAAGAGCTTGAATATAACCAAGGACACGGCCATGATCACAGTCATGAAGGGCACCAAGGTACACTTCAAGTAAACGGTGTTGAAAAAGACATACACAATGGAACGTTTGACGTAGACAGCAACAATGAAACAATTGAAATAACGGTCGGGGAAGAAAAGAAGGAAGTTAAAAAACAAGAAGATGGAACCTATCAGGTTGTTGTAGAAAAGAATCTCAGCCAAATGTTTGAAAACATGGATAAAAAACAAAAAGAAGCTGTTGGGACGCTAGGATACGGCGACACATATTATCCTGGAGATTGGGTTCACTGTAATAGATTTAATGGACCTAATTCTGACGATAGACACCTAAGAAAATGGAATCCACAAGCCTATATTAATTTTTATAAAAGCGATTGCTATTATGGTGCTTTACTATTTTGCACCAATCATAATAATTGTAACATAAATGAAAGACCAGCATATTGCTCATATATGCAAAACCATTCTGTATTATACCATAGGCATTAATTATTTGCTTATAAAAGGGGGCTGACTAAATTTGGTCGGCTCCTTCAATTTGGTCCTTAGGAATACTAACTCTTCCTGATGTTGAAAATGAATCTCCATCATAGTCTAAATACGTAGAAGATTGTGCTGCAAATGTGGCGCTTGAAGGAAAAATAAGAAAACAGTTGCCAAAGCTACAATTGTACGTTTTAATTTTGTCATAATAACCCCATTAAGATATTATTCAAATAAGAAGTAGTAAGGGAGAAGAATGATTCTTATGAAAAAATTCTTTATTTTAATTTTGGTGGCGGTATCGATAGTAGGTTTATTAGGATGCAAAGATCAAGAGACGAAACAAGGAATGCCTATTAATCAAAATATAAAACATGTTGATATAGCAAATTCTTCCGGACTTGGAGGATTGAATGAAAACTTCTGGTTAAGTACAGATAAACCCGGCGTATTAGAGGCTTTACAAGAATTAATGAAGAGCGCAAAAAGAGAAAATATTGATATTGATGAACCAACTTATGATATGGAAATAATATACGAAGATGGCACAAGTAGAGGTTTACATTTATAGCAAAACAAAACCGGACAATTCATACTAATGTTCATCGGCAACGAAGAATATACTTATATTTCAACTCCAAAAGCATCAAAAAATGTAGAGGAAATACTAAACACCTATCATGAAAGAGGAAATAACCCTACCTAAAGGTTAGGGGTAACCTCCTTGCATACAAAGACTAAACCGCAAATCCAAAGGGAGTGATAGTAATCACATTATCATTAATATTTGGGTTAATTGTAGGAGCGATTATGCTTTTAGTATTTGTTGTTCCAGCATTTATAGCTGGTAAAAGTAATGAGAAGGGGGCGGCGCCTCGAAAAGTTTCCTATGGAATTTTAGGCCTGTTGGTATTGAATTGGGTGCTTTTCTTGACTGGATTCTACACTTTATTACCA
This sequence comes from Lentibacillus salinarum, assembly GCF_042679865.1. Lineage (NCBI taxonomy): Bacteria > Bacillati > Bacillota > Bacilli > Caryophanales > Bacillaceae > Lentibacillus > Lentibacillus salinarum. The sequence goes on from NZ_JBHTNH010000003.1 coordinate 92,885, forward strand.
ACGAATATTGCTGACTTAATTTTCACCCCTTTATGGTTCGTGTTGTGTGCGGCAGGCGTGTTGGTAACTGCTTATGAATTTAAAAATAACAAAGGTTTTGCCTTGCCTGTTGCTGGATTAACAACCATTAGTATTTTATTTAGCATTTTAGCTAGCGGAATTTCTAAAATGTAGACTGTGGAGTAAAATCGAATAAAACGTGATATAATGGATAAAGAAATACCCCCTTTTGAATAAACTGATGAAAGACCGCAGTCACTACAATGTCTGCGGTCACAATACGATCCCCATCCGATAGGGTGGCGCAGGTCTAAAAATAACCCCTCACAATGGTCTTTTCGAGAAACCTGTCCATCACAAACCGCTGAAGCAAGCCGCCGATTCCTCTTCGCTGGAGCGGCTCCTAGACAGCCAAATCATCAATTTCCACAACTTCTTCCGACACAATCACATTCATTGTACCAGCCGGCTCTCCTTTATAGTAACCAATCACTTTCATGTTGTTTTTATCTTCAGCAAACTGTTTCTTATTCAACTTCACCTTTTCATTCGCAAAGGTTTCCCCATTCGCCTTATCGGTTTCATACTGCAAATTGATAAAATCATCCAAACTATCCTCAGTCACCTCAGCAACGCGGATATCCTGATTTTCCTTCTGAGCAGGGAAGTCTTTTGGTTCGATGGCATACAGTTCCAAAAACCGGTGTCATAACCGTTATCATCAAAATATTTTTGGAGGCCGGGATTCGGTTTTTTGTTGTCCGGGAATTCGAATTTCAAATGCGCCTGGTTATATTTTTGGTGGAATTTCTTTAAATTTGCCTCTGACTGCTTGAATTCCTCCAGCGACGACATTTATTTAAATTCGACGAAATTGCTGTCGTACTTGATGGGCATTTCCGGATAATGATAGTGCCTGTATTGCTCATTTTCCGTTATAATATAGTCGATTGTCTCAATAGCCCGAAATGTCGGCTTATTCATATGTATTCCCCTTGTATTGATTGTCCCCTTGTGTTTAGCCATTTTATTATTACAGAAAACAGGACACTTCCTGATGAAATGCCCTGTCTTCTTAACGTTTATCTTAACAAAATGAATCTTTCGGTTTTGGCACCGATAACCCGAACATCGGTCTGAGATAAAGCGCTATGAACGTTCCTGCTAGCGCCATCACGCCCCAAATGTAACCATGCAGACTAAAGGAAGCAATACCACCGAAGTAGGCCCCAATATTACAACCAAATGCCAGACGGGCACCATAGCCCATCAGCAAGCCACCGATGATAGAGGCCGTCGCATTCTTACCATTGACCTTGGACAATTTGAACAATCCGCCGGCTGTTGATGCCAGGAACGCCCCAAGAATGACACCAAGATTCAGAACTGTTGTTGAATCAGCAAAAATGGACGATTCCAGTGCAGCGGCATTGGTTCCTTGCCAATAGCCCCAGCTGGCCACATCGATTCCGAAAAACTGCGCTACTTTGGAACCCCATAACGCAAATGCCGATGTAATGCCCCACGGCGCACCACGGGTCATCAGCGTCAAAGCATTAAGTACCGCTAATACAGTGGCTGCTGCAAACAACGGCCATGATCCCCGGACAACACGTTTCCACCCGGTTGCTGACGGTTTTGCTGCCATTTTCGGAGGTCGTTTCTTTCTTTCTACAACGAGGGTAATCCAAGCGATCAGTCCGAATAACGCAATGGATAATATCCAGGCACCGGCATAGCCAAGTCCTGTTGATGTTGCGAGTGAAACAGGTTCAAATGCCGGCATATCGTCCGTCCAAAATGACAAATGATGGGCTCCTATCGTCGAGCCAATGATAAAGAATAATAGCGTGATAAACATGACAGAGTGACCGCCCCCAACGGCATAAAGGGTCCCGGATGCACATCCACCCCCAAGCTGCATCCCAATTCCAAACATAAAGGCACCAACCAAAAGACTGACGCCAACCGGTGACACATAACCGGAAACATCATCGCCAAAGAATGAATAACCGAATGCCAGAATGGGCGCGAACAATGTGACGGCAACCGCCAGCATTAACAAATGCGATCTTAACGCCTGCCCATTCCCAACACTCATCAGTCTGCGAAATGCCGATGTGAAGCCAAATCGGGCATGGAATAATGTAAACCCGAGCAGCAGACCAATGACAAGCAATAACGGCTGCACAACATTTTGCGTTGCCATAAGATAAATCATCAAAATTGCTCCGACAATCAGCCCGCCAATAATCAGCGGCATTTGCGGCTTATTCAAAGTTGTGCTTTTCTGCTGCACAGGCGCTTTCACGTCATTTATCGGTTGAACATTTGTCGTTGAACTCACTTTAAACACCCTTTTCTTATCATTTTAGTAGGTTTTACTTTCTTATCATAACGGCTGACTGATTTTGTGTCAAAAAAGTTTAGTCATCGTTTTGTTTAGGTATATAAACAATCTATTAACCATCATCCGGCATACGCTAGTGACAAAATGAAATAAGTTGTAAAGGGTGATGATAATGCAGGCAAACCAAGCCCCTCGAGGCATTTGTGTTTTTCCCGGCTACCGTTATTGCGGGCCGAGATGCAGTGGACCAGGTGCACCTGCCAATACTGTCGACGCTGCCTGCCAGGCGCATGATGCATGTTTGCAACGAGGCGGATCACCATGTTTTTGCGATCAGCAATTTCTCAGCCGGCTGCGTCCGTTAATTAATCCATATACGATAGAAGGCAGGCATGCAAGAACGATTTATAATGCTATGCGGATTGCGGCCCGTTTCAGGTGTTAATCAATCATTAAAGGATGCCATGCCATTTGACCAGAGCTGTTGTGCCGTATCTGCTATCAAGAGTCATCTTAATCATACATGTTTTGCTGATCTTCAAAAGGGGTATCGGGGTATGAGCAATAGAGGCAGCATTCATCCTTGGAGGTATCACAAATGCAAGATAATCTCGTTTGTTTTCAACATAACACCGAACAGTGCAGTTGCTCAGATGATGAATTGATCGAGGAAGTTCAAGAATTAATTTCCCGATTTCAGGATCCGGGCATATCCGAGAAAACCAGAAAAGAAATATTTAATAAAATTATTCAATTAACGGATCAGCTGACAGATTAATTGGATTGAATTTATCAACAGGTGAAAAGATCCTCCACTTCAAACAACGAAAGGTAAGTGGCGGGTCATTCACCATGCTCGTTTCCTTTGACAGACACTTAATCTACAATTGTAAAACGATTATGTAGAATAAGAAGGTAACTGATTACCTCCTCATTCCTCTCTCTTTAAGTTTTACTGTCGAAACATCGTTTTTCCCTTTAACATAATGATCATTATTTTTCGTTAAATCCTCTAATTTCCGGACAGCTTTATCAAATTCATGTTTTGTAAGTTGTTGAGTGGCTAGTAATGAACATAGCATGGCATATGCCATGGGTGTTGTGTCAATGAGTATACTTATATCAACATCTGAATTACCACTGTCTCTGATAATTGATTCAACCGATCTCTCAACGTCGGCCTTTCGCCTGGCGTCTAATGAATATAAATTATCTAAATTTTCCATGAGTATCCCCTCGCTTTGTAAGACATATATTACCAAAGTGGGATAGAATCATCCCACTTTGATAATTGTTATATTAATATTTTCTTTTCTTATGCTTTTTCCGTCGATTACCCTGATTATCTTGTACGCCGGCCACTTCGTCATCATCTTCAGCGTCTTCACCACATTCAGCTTCGGAATCGGCATCAACTTCCATATCCACATAGGAGTTCCCGCTGTTAACGACTCGAGCGATATTGATATTACGGTTTCTGTTTTTTAAATCATTTTCATTTTCGTTTTCGTTTTCATTTTCAAGCTTTATATCGCTGTCGAAATCAACCTTTGACTTTGAATCGGCATCAGCTTTAGCCTTAGCCTTTGAAAAACTGACCTCCTGATTCCCGTTTTCATCATATTGTTTCCACATACTTGGTCCCCCCTTTCACGGTTTACTGACAATGTATGCCAGTACTGTTCTGATAGGAAAGGCTTCTAACGTATGTCAATCGATGATTTGTTAGAGAATCGCTACCGCCCGAGGGTGTAAAATAATCGATATGACTTATTACGCTAAGGTTGTGCATGAAAAACCCGGAATTCGGAAATGGTTATTTTCACGAAAACCGGGTCTGATGGAAATAGTTATTTTTGGTTAAACACATTCTTCTCCAACCAACACACTGCTTCTACATGATGCGTCTGTGGGAACATATCCACCGGCTGGACTTCCTGTGTGGCATAGCCACCGTCTTCCAGTATGCGCAAATCGCGTGCCAATGTTGATGGGTTGCATGATACGTAAACGATTCGTTTTGGTTCCATGCCGAGCATGGCCTTCAGCAGTTCTTCATCACACCCTTTTCGGGGCGGATCGACGACGATCACGTCCGGACGCATGCCCTGCGCTGTCCACCATGGCATCACTTTTTCTGCTTCACCGACGTAAAACGTAGCATTTGTGATGCCATTCAATTTAGCATTTTTCTTCGCGTCATCAACTGCTTCCGGGACGACTTCCACGCCGTAAACCTTTTTAGCTTCTTGTGCCATAAACAGCGAAATAGTGCCGATTCCACAATAGGCATCGACAACGGTATCATGGCTACCAATTTTAGCATATTCCAGTGCTTTGTCGTATAGTTTCTTCGTTTGGGGCGGGTTGACTTGGTAAAAGGATCGGGCGGAGATGGCAAATTTAATATCGCCGATTTGATCGTAAATATAATCCTCACCCCAGATTGCATGGGATGTTTTGCCCCAAATGGAATTCGTTTTTCGATTGTTAATATTATGGACAATTGACTTGATGTGCGGATAAGTCTGAATTAGTTCCTTAACCAGCTCGTCTTGATGCGGCAACTCAGTTGTCCGTGTGATGATGACAATCATCGTATCGTTTGTCACCTCACCTGTACGGACGACGATATGCCTTAACACGCCGGTATCGTTCTGTTCGTCATAAGCTGAAATACCAAGCCGATCGGCTATCCGGCGTACGGCTTCCACCATGCGGTCATTCACTTCATCTTGGATATTGCACGTTTCCATACCCTCAATAATCCGGTGACTGCGTTTCTGATAAAAACCGGTCCTCAGTTCTCCATCATCCTTTTCCCCCACAGGCATTTGCACCTTATTGCGATAGCGCCATGGGTCCTCCATCCGTATGATCGGGTGAACCGGCACATCCGCCAGATGGGCAATTTTCCGCATTGCGTTTTTGACCTGTTCCTGTTTCATGTCCAGCTGCATGTCATAGCTCATATGCTGCACCTGACACCCGCCGCACTTATAAAATACATCACACGGCGGTTCTACACGTTCCGGGCTTGATTTTGTCAGGTTGAGCAATTTACCGAAACCGAAGTTCTTATTGACTTTAACGACTTTCACGTCGCCTTCTTCCCCCGGCAATGCAAATGGGACAAATAATGGATAGCCGTTAATTTTACCGACACCGCTCCCCTCATGGGTGAGATCTTCAAACTGGAGTGTTACGGTCTCGTTCTTTTTTACTGGTGCTGCTTGTTTCGCCATTGGTATCTTCCTTTTCGGGCATGAATGTGCTTCTTATCTTATCATACCCGTTTATTAAATTAAAAAGACTGCCATTCGTCAGCAGTCTTAGTTATTATGATTCGTCTCTTTTTCAACAAACTTGTCCGGCACAAAAAATTCAATATGCTGTTGCAGATTTTGGAATTCCCCGGGCAGCAGTCCGCCATATTCACCATCTATATTTAACTGCATTTTTTCATCAGTCGTTACGCTGATATTTTGGGCCTGTGTGTATATGATACGCTTGTCGTCAAGATGGGCACCTCTTACAGCAAGGCTGGCGATGCGGACAAATTCAGCCAGATTCATTTTCTTCAAAATCAGCAGATCAAAATAGCCGTCATCCAGCCGTGCATCAGGTGCAAGTTTTTCGAATCCGCCTACTGAATTGGTGTTGGAGACAAGAAACAGCATAATGTCTTCATCCAAAATTGTGCCGTCATATTCTACCCTGGTCCTTATCGGTTTTAATGACGGGAGCATTTCGATTCCCTTCACGTAGTAGGCTAACTGCCCAAGCATTGTTTTGAGCTTGCTTGGCACATCATACGTCAGTTCCGTCAGTTTTCCGCCCCCGGCAATGTTCACAAAGTAGTGCTCATTCACACGGCCGATATCGAGCAGCGTGGATTGGCCCGCCACAATGACATCAACAGCTTTTTCAATGTCACGGGGGATGCATAACGCCCTGGCAAAATCATTGGTCGTTCCGGTCGGAATGATGCCAAGTTTCGGACGATGATCCTGCTCAGCCAAACCATTGATGACCTCATTGATGGTCCCGTCGCCACCTGCTGCCACCACCAGATCAAAACGTCTTTCTACAGCCATTTTGACCGCTTCGATGGCGTCACCTTCACCTGTTGTAGCGTGTGCCGACGTTTCATAACCGGCTATTTCAAGCCGCTCCATCACCGTTGGCAACTCGCGTTTAAAGGCTTCCCGTCCGGACGTTGGATTATAAATGACCCGGGCTTTTCTCATGTTGCTCCCCCCTTCCCGCACAACAAATCAGCTTGGACACCTAACCTTCATCATAGCGCTTTTTATATCTTTTGAAAAGCTATTAACACCAAACGAGAGACTACTGCCATGAAGGTGACAGTAGTCCAATTGAATAATGCCCGTACGGGTTAATTCCACTGCAAGCTGGTCATTCGGCGAATTTGCTGTGAAGTCTGTTGTTTTTCGAGCGTATTTAGCGTTTTCGACACGACGGCCTTACCGCTTATCAATCTCCGCTTGCAAAATCTTGTTGACCATCGGTGGATTGGCCTGGCCTTTGGTCGCTTTCATCACCTGGCCGACAAGATATTTGATCGCCCGGTCTTTCCCGTTTTTATAGTCAATGATCGATTGCTCGTTTTCATCAAGGACCTTCGTGATGATTTCTGTTAGCTGACCTTCATCCGAAATTTGCACCAGTCCTTTATCTTTAACGATTTTCTCCGGAGCGCCGCCATTTTCCACCAGTTCGGCGAAAACTTTTTTAGCGATCTTGGATGAAATGGTCCCATCCTCAATCAGCTTGATCATTTTCGCCAGTGCTTCCGGCGTCAGAGCCAATTCGTCCAGCTCTTTATAATGCTTATTCATATAGGCAGAAACGTCACCCATCAGCCAGTTGGATGCTTGTTTAATGTCAGCACCGTGTTCAATCGCTTCCTCAAAGAAATCGGCCATTTCTTTATTATCGGTTAAAATACCTGCGTCATATTCTGGAAGCTCCAAATCGTCAATATAGCGCTGCTTGCGGGCATCAGGCAGCTCTGGGATTTCACCGCGGATCCGCTCTTTCCATTCCTCATCAATATAGAGCGGCACAAGATCCGGTTCAGGGAAATAGCGATAATCATCGGATCCTTCTTTGACACGCATAAGAATCGTTTCTTTTGTTTTTTCATCGTAACGACGTGTTTCCTGCAAGATTTCCCCACCTGACAGCAGTTCCTTCTCCTGACGCTTCTCTTCAAATTCCAGACCTTTTTGCACAAAGGAGAAGGAGTTGAGGTTTTTCAGTTCCGTTTTAACCCCGAATTCTTCCTGCCCGATCGGACGAATGGACAAGTTAGCATCACACCGGAGTGAACCCTCTTCCATTTTACAATCGGAAACACCTGTGTACTGGATGATATTTTTCAATTTTTCCAGATAAGCATACGCTTCCTCTGGTGAACGGATATCCGGCTCAGAAACAATTTCAATCAGCGGTGTCCCTTGACGGTTAAAGTCAACAAGAGAATGACCGTCATCCTGATGGGTCAGCTTGCCAGCGTCCTCTTCCATATGCAGCCGGGTAATGCCGATCCGCTTTTTCCCGCCATTCACGTCAATCTCAATCCAGCCATTTTCCCCAATTGGCTGATCAAACTGGGAAATTTGGTAGGCTTTCGGGTTATCCGGATAAAAGTAATTTTTCCGGTCGAACTTGGTGTCCGTCGTAATGTCGCAATTTAAGGCCATAGCCGCTTTCATGGCAAAATTGACTGCCTCTTCATTCAGGACCGGTAATACCCCTGGATAAGCGAGGTCAATTGGATTCACGTTCGCGTTTGGCTCATCCCCGAATGCATTCGGGCTTGGGCTGAAAATTTTCGATGCCGTTTTCAGCTCGACGTGTACCTCAAGTCCAATAATTGTTTCGAAGTTCATGATTTGGCACCTCCCAATTGAGGTCGTTTTGTATGATGCTCAGTTGCTTGTTCATAGGCATGTGCCGCACGATAAACCGTGCTTTCGGCAAACGGTTTTCCGATAATTTGCAGACCGATTGGCAATCCTTGTCCGGAAAATCCGCATGGAACGGAAATTCCCGGTACACCGGCCAGATTGACCGGAATGGTTAAAATATCGTTCGCATACATCGTCAATGGATCATCAACATTTTCACCAATTTTAAACGCAGGCGTCGGCGCAGTCGGTCCGATAATCACGTCATAGTCACGCAAAATGTTATCAAAGTCATTCTTGATTAAGGTGCGTACTTTTTGTGCCTTTTTGTAGTAGGCGTCATAATAACCGGAACTGAGCGCAAATGTCCCAAGCATAATCCGGCGTTTCACTTCATCGCCAAAACCTTCACTGCGAGAATAGGTGAACATGTCCATCATATTATCCGCCTTGTCGGAGCGTACACCATAACGGACCCCGTCAAAACGCGCCAAGTTGGCGGATGCTTCAGATGACGCCAGCAGGTAATACGCTGCGACAGCGTACTTGGAGTGCGGCAGCGACACTTCTTCCCACTCAGCCCCGAGCAATTCATAGACTTTTAAGGCATTCATGACTGCCTCTTTGACTTCCGGTGCGACGCCTTCTGCGAGGTATTCTTTAGGTACAGCAATTTTCATACCTTTCATGTCACCGTTCAGAGCATCCGTATATGATGGAACATCTACGTCAGCACTGGTTGAATCCATTTTGTCATGACCGGCAATCACTTCGAGCACACGCGCATTGTCCGCGACATTTCGTGTGATCGGGCCGATTTGATCAAGGGATGAGGCAAAGGCAACCAAGCCGGATCGTGACACACGCCCATATGTCGGTTTCATGCCGACAACACCGCAAAATGATGCCGGCTGGCGGATCGAACCGCCTGTATCCGAACCGAGCGAAAACAGTACCTCACCAGCTGAGACAGCAGCTGCCGAACCACCACTGGAACCGCCTGGCACATGGTCGGTGTTCCACGGGTTACGGGTCGGGTTATAGCTCGAATTCTCGGTGGATGAACCCATGGCAAACTCGTCCATATTTAATTTGCCGACTGTCACTGTTTTTTCTCTGTTCAGTTTGTCGATAACCGTCGCGTTGTAAAGCGGATCGTCGAAGTTGTTCAGAAATTGACTGCCGCATGTGGTCCGCAAGCCTTTGGTGACAATATTATCTTTAATACCGTTCGGGATGCCAAACAGACGGGCATCTGCATCCGGCGCTGCATCCAAATGTTTTGCCTGATTACGGGCATGTTCTTCATCCAGCGTCAAAAACGCCTGAACCTGACCATCAACTTCATTAATACGGTCATACGAAGCCTCAACCAGGTCTTCAGCGGAAATCTCTTTTTTATGTAACATGTCTTCCAATTGTTTGATGCTATGGTCAAATAATGCCATCATTTATTCCCTCCTTACTCCAAAATCGATGGGACACGGAAATAGCCTTCCTGCTCGTCCGGTGCGTTTTTCATTGCATCCTCTTTGGAAATCCATTCTTTCGGCTTGTCTTCGCGCAGAACATTTTTTAGATCCAGCACATGGGTCGTCGGCTCTACATTATCCGTATCCAGTTCATTGAGCTGCTCGGCATACTGTATGATTGAACTCAGATGATCTGTAAACATATCGGCTTCTTCTTCCGTAATGGCGAGCCTTGCTAAATTGGCAACATGTTTGACCTGATCTTTGGAAATATCGGCCAAGGTGAACACCTCCTGAAATTATATGGGTTTATCGTACTATCATATCATTACAATTCATTAAAGACACTTTTGATCATAGCAAAATTCGCCGTCAATAAGCAAACAAACAGAAAAAACCCGCCTCCACGCAGCAACGGGGAAAGCGGGTTTTAAATTTTTCACACCAGCCATCAGTCGTTCAATTTGGCAACAGCCTCATCATATTCTTCTGCCACCCCGGTCGATGGTTTGCCCGCCATACTGACCAATACAGCAACAATCAGGTTAAGCAGGAAACCGGGCGCAATCTCATACAAGTCGAAAACACCGCCTGACAGGATGCCACCCCAGATAATGACCGTCAAAGCTCCGGCCAGGATACCGGCAAATGCGCCATTCCTGGTGAATCTTTTCCAGAACAGGGCGAGTAAAATGGTTGGACCGAACGCCGCCCCGAAACCGGCCCATGCATAACTTACCAATTCAAGCACAGAACTTTCCGGATTCATGGCAATGACAGCAGCAATCAGGGCAATAACCAGCGTCGCCAGCCGGCCAACCCAAACCAGTTCTTTGTCTGTCGCCGCCCGCCTGAAAATCGCTTTATAAAAGTCTTCGGCGACCGCTGATGATGAGACAAGCAGCTGCGAGTCAATTGTACTCATAATGGCGGAAAGGATGGCCGCCAACAGGATGCCGGCAATCACCGGATGGAATAACAGCTGGGAAAAGGCAATGAAAATCTTTTCCGGATCGTCAAGCATTTGGACACCGTTATCCATCACAACGGTAATGCCATATTCACCTAAAACACTGACATCCTGTGTACTGATGAAGGCCAAGCCGACAAAACCGGTAAAGATGGCGCCATACAACCCCAGAACCATCCAAGTCGTGCCAATAAACCGGGCTTTCGGAACATCTTTCGGTGACCTTAATGCCATAAACCGGACGATAATATGCGGCTGGCCAAAATAACCAAGTCCCCATGCCAGAGATGAAATAATGGCCAGCATTCCGACGCCTTCAATCATATTGAGATGACCCGGACTTATATCGCCAACGGCCTGGACAGCCGTATCCCAGCCGCCCATCTGGTTAATCGCAATGATCGGCACGACAATCAGTGTTATAAGCATTAAACTGCCCTGAATAAAGTCAGTCCAAGCGACCGCCAGGAATCCACCCAGCAGCGTATATGAAACCACCACAAGGGTTCCAATCCATAAAGCTGCCTGATATTCCAGTCCGAACGACGCCTCAAACAATTTGGCTCCAGCCACCATTCCGGATGATGTGTAAAAGGTAAAAAACAATAAAATAACAAGTGCGGAAATCACCCGAAGTATATGTGAATGATCCTTGAAACGATTCTCCAGGAAATCCGGAATCGTAATGGCGTTATTGGAAACTTCCGTATAAACCCGCAGACGTTTTGCGACAATCTGCCAGTTTAAATAAGCGCCGATTGACAGGCCAATTGCCATCCAGGCTTCAGCGAGACCAGCCGCATACACAGCGCCCGGCAAACCTAACAAGAGCCATCCGCTCATGTCCGAAGCCCCTGCACTGAGCGCCGCCACCCCAGGACCTAATTTACGACCGCCCAGAACGTAATCGGATAAATTGTTCGTCATCCGGTACATGATGACACCGATTAGAAGGATACCTAGCAAATACACCATAAACGTGACTAGCGTAGCCTGGTCCATTTACTTCCGCCTCCCTTCCGTCCATAGTGTAATAGCCGATAGCAATACGATTATAGGCATCGGGATAAACATCCACATCCATGTTGCGCCCGAAATCGCATAGTCCATTTGTCGATCACTCCTCTCTGATTCATTGATCCTATTATATGTTACAACGATTGAAACTATTATAAAGTGTTGTTGTTCAGGGTTGCAAATGTGAATTAGCCGGATTAAAGACCAAAAAAACCTGAAACAGCTTTCCACACTGCTTCAGGCAAACTAAATTCATATACATATAGTAATAGGGTAAAAAAATTACTGACCTTGCGCTTCAAATAAGATTAAAAATGACTAACGTCCTGACCAACTGAAAAAATAGTAGGCTCCCACTCCATTGCAGAGTCGGCCGGCTTATCTTGTAGAGCCGAAAATCCGACTACGAGCAGAGCGCCAAACGCCACAGTTACCACTAGCTTTTTCATATTTCCCCCTCCTTTACAGGCTAATCAGTTCTTCATAAGTACTGTTAGCCAATTTGTAATATTTAACAGATTCTTTATATCTGTTATTCCCCTCGAAATGTTGTGCCAGCATGTTGGCATAAATAACCATGTTGGCATAATCCTTATGTTTCTTTAAAAAAGGTATGAATTCATCAATTACCAGCGATTCAAATTTTTCAGCTTCCTGATTGATCGCATAATTATAAGTATAGGTAATATAATAGAACAGTTGAAATGTGTCTTGATCATCAACTTCTTGTAATAATTCTAAGCTCAGCTCAACCATTTCTTTTGCCTTATCATAATGACAAATATTATAGTATTCTTTAATTAATGAAGTCTTTGCAAGGATACGTTCAAAAAAGAATATTCCTTCTTCTTTTATAATTTCCTCATAATGATAAATGGCTTTTTCGGTTTCACCTACCGTGGAGTAAAGATAACCTAAGTTTTGATTTGTTAATTGAATAACCTGTTCGTTATGCTTCAGTTCCCCCAAATGCTTGGCAAGATTATAGTTTTTAATCGCCTTATCATACATTCGGATTCTACGGTAGGAGATACCTAACACAATATGGCATTGTGCACACCGTGTAAAGTTATAGGTAATCTGATAAGTAGCAATCGCTTTATCGGCATAGTCAATCGCCTCAAGCGTATTGCGTAATTTACTGTGTGTCACGGCAATCGTGTACTGCAAATCAGCCACTTCTTCTTTTGACAAGTCCAATTGGTTCAACTTTTCTTCAGCCAGTTTATACATCCGCATTGCCTGATTAAATTCATTGTTAGCAGAATTATAATTCCCCTTAAACTTATACCAGTAAAAAAGATGCAGACTGTCAAAATTACCTGCCATTTCGGACAGTTTATTAATTTGACTTAAGGCTCTATCCATATCACCGATAACCAAAAAGTAGCGTATTTTGTATATCTCAAACATGACCAGACCGTCTGCCGAATGATTATCGTACATGAGCTCGTCCAGTTCCTGATAGAGCCGGACGATATCCGCCTGATCATGCTCTGAAGACAAAATACCAAACCATTCCTGCAGTTTTTCCCTGATCATTTCGTCTGTGCTGTTATCCAGCTGAATTCCTAGTCTGGTGCACAATAAACTGACCACATTCGGACTTGCTTCGGTTTTCTCATTTTCAATTTTTGATAAATAGGCACTTGAGACAATCCCTTCAGCCAGTTCTGCCTGGGTCATTTCCTGCTTAATTCGGTGAAGTTTGATATAGGGTCCGATTTCCATCTTTTTACCCACCCCACTAGCTGAATTTTTGAATGATTTGGTTATCGTTCTGTATATCTATCATAACATAAATTCCAAAAATTCATATTGGGAAAGTTAAGGGGTAAATATAGCGATAACCCCCTTCATAACTTGCGGACTTTCCTGAAATCAGGAAAGTTGGTTAAAAATAGCCCTTTTTCCACATACAATCATGAAAAAAAGGGCTTTTCCATTATTTTGGGTCTATTGAATTAAATGATTGACATTTTTTTCATTTATGAATCATAGATATGGACATCCGCTTGGCTACTGCCTGCCTCCCGATAAATCACACTTTCCATTTTTTCGGCGGAATTGATTTTGACTTCCAGATCATAGTAATCCTGGAACATTTCATCAACCAAACCTGACGTGTATTGCGTAAAGCCGATAACTTCACCCTTACTGTAAAACTCCAGCGGGATTTCCAACGTGAGCTTTTGCAATTCTTCGTCAATATAGAAGCCTTCACCAACGACACCTACATAGTTTGGAAAATACGTTTCAATCCGTGAACCAAAATTTTGAACTAATTGGTGTGTATCATAGTATTTTTCTTCACCTTCATCGGAAGGAAACAGAACGTTTTCTTCTTGAACGGTTTCCCACTCATCGATTGATGCCTGACCACTTTCCACGGATGTTTTGGCCACATAATTACCCGGTACCGGCGAGTTCTGGTCTTCTTCCCTGTACAGCGCGATCATGATCGGAATATCACGCATCTCTTCAATATCCCGGACGCGCTCCAGCACGGTTTGAGCAATCTCTTGTCCCTTTTCCAACATTTCTGATTGGGATATATCCTCATGATCGGGGTTTCCTTCAACTTCAAATCGATAGGTCGACTTTAACGCGATACCGATTGAAGCCCCGACCAGCTGGACGGTGTCATCCTCATTCCGCTGCAGAAAATTTTGCTCCAGAATGTGGGAAAGATACTTCGGATTGTTCTCATAATCTTCCTTTGTGGCTGTTTCCTCATTCAGCGGCGGGTTCAACGCCTGCTTTCGTGCATTTAAATCAGCTTCACTAAACGAATCCTTTTCATCTTCCACTCTTTCCTTCATTGTTTCAAGCTGCTCGTCGGTCGGATAGGTGTCCAACCAATTATATAGCATATCAGACGTTAAATACTGGCCTTCTTCAAAAAAGTATTGATCCGGATCATAATATGCTTTGGAAAGTCTTCTTAAACCTGTTTCCATCTCATCAATATCCACCCGGTTCCCCATCTGATTAATAATAACACCACGGGAAGCGCTTGGGCGATAGGGGAGGATTGTCCGATAATTTTCGTCCGACAATTTGCTTGAAACAATCGAGGTTTGCTTTTGCTGTGTCTCTTCTTCATTATTTTGGACAACCTCATCTTCATTGTTGATCGATGGTGAACAGCTTGTCAGAACCAGGATGGCGCCTGCCAGTAAGATCGCTATTTTTTTCAACACGTGTTCCACTCCTTAATCATCCAGGACTTCTCTCAGCTGCTGTTCATTCCAAATGGCCACATCAAGCTTTTTCGCTTTATCCAATTTCGAACCGGCGTCTTCCCCGGCAATAAGAATATCGGTCTTTTTACTGATACTGCCAGTAACCGAGCCACCCAGCTGCTCAATCAGCGCTTTTGCCTCTGATCGTGTAATGTTTTCCATTTTCCCCGTCAATACCACGGTCTTGCCGGAGAATGCTGTATCGTCTGCCACATCCTGTTTGGTTGGTCCTTTGTATGTCATGTTAAGACCAAGGCCGCGCAGGTCATTGAGCAGTTGATTCACTTCATCGCCTGCAAAATAACTGACGATTGAATCCGCTATTTTGTCACCCATTTCATCAATGGTAATGATATCTTCAAAAGTTGCCTGCTTTAGATTTTCCATCATTCCGAAATGGGCGGCAAGTGTTTTCGCCGCTTTGGAACCGACAAATCGAATGCCAAGTCCGAACAAAAGTCGCTCCAGTGAATTGTTCTTTGACGCCGCAATCGCCTTAAGTAGATTATCAGCTGATTTTTCACCCATCCGCTCCAGCGGCAATAAATCGTCACGTTGCAAACGGTAAATATCAGCTATTGTTTGGACCAATTTTTCCCGGAACAGCTGGATAATCACCTTTTCACCCAAACCGTCAATATTCATCGCTTCACGGGAAACAAAGTGAATCAGCCCTTCTTTTAACTGGGCGGGACAGTTTGGGTTCATACAGCGCAGGGCGACTTCTTCCTCAAGACGGACAAGTTCACTGCCGCATTCCGGGCATTCATCCGGCATAGAGAATTCCTTCTCATCACCTGTCCGTTGTTCATCGACAGCACGAATGACTTCCGGGATAATATCGCCGGCTTTTTTTACAACGACTGTATCTCCCAGACGAATGTCCCTTTCACGAATCAAGTCTTCGTTGTGCAGAGAGGCACGCTTGACCGTCGTGCCGGCTACCCGGACCGGATCCAGTAGAGCCGTCGGTGTGATGACCCCTGTCCGGCCGACGCTTAATTCGATAGCACGCAATGTGGTCATCACTTCTTCAGCGGGAAATTTGTACGCAATCGACCAGCGTGGACTTTTGGCGGTATAGCCCAGCTCCTCCTGCTGTTCGAGATTATCGACTTTGATCACAATCCCGTCGATTTCATAATCCAGTTCAGGGCGTTTTTCCTCCCAATACGTTACATAATCAATCACGTCTTCTATTGTGGCACATTTCCGCCATTGCGGGTTCGTTTTAAAACCGAGCTGCTGCAAGTAATCCAGCCGTTCACTATGGGATTCAAGTGTCCCAGTCTCCCATTCGCCAACGCCGTATAGAAAAATATCAAGATGGCGTCGGGCTGCAATTTTCGGATCAAGCTGCCGTAATGATCCAGCTGCTGCGTTGCGCGGGTTGGCAAATGGCTCATCACCGTTCTCCTGCCGCTGTTCGTTCAACTGCAAAAACGATTGATGCGGCATGAACGCCTCACCGCGTACTTCTATCGTATTTTCCTCCTGAATGGCTAGTGGTATACTGCGGATGGTCCGCAGGTTGCTCGTTATATCTTCACCGGTCGTGCCGTCTCCCCGGGTTGCACCACGGACAAATCGGCCATTTTCATACGTTAGCGACACCGCGAGGCCATCAATTTTCAATTCGCACACAAAGGAAATCGGCTCGTCGGCCCCTTCGCTGGCACGCCGGGCAAAGTCACGCAAATCACCTTCGTTAAACGCATTGCCGAGACTGAGCATCGGCACATTGTGCTGCACTTTCTGAAACGCATCAAGTGGTTCCCCGCCAACACGCTGTGATGGCGAATCGGTGGTGACCAGTTCAGGAAACACCTCTTCAAGTTTGATCAGTTCCTGCATTTTTTGGTCATATTCCGAATCGGGGACACTCGGATTATCGCGTACATAGTATTCATAACCATATTGATTCAACAGTTTTCTTAATTCCCGAATCCTTTGTTGTGCCTTCTGTTGATCCATCCATCAAGCACCTCCTACTGTTTCGTGATGGGTGCAAATTTGGCCAGCAGCCGTTTGATTCCGGTCGGCGCCGGAAATGCAATGTCAAGTTCCATTGATTCGCCTTCTCCCTGAACCTTGACGACTGTCCCAACGCCCCATTTTTTATGTTCCGCTTTATCGCCGGGACCCCAGGCCTGTGACTCAGCACCGGTCGTCTGCTGGATTCTTCCGGCCTGGCGTTTCGGTGAATCCGACTTGCTGGCCGGCTTTTCAATCGAACCATACATCGTCTGCCGTGCTTGTTCAATCCCTTCAACCAGCTCTTCTGGAATTTCGTTGATAAACCGACTGATCGGATTCATGTTCGTCCGGCCGTAAAGCGTGCGCATTTTGGCATGGGTCAGATAAAGTTCCTGCTCGGCACGGGTGATCCCGACATAAGCGAGCCGCCGCTCTTCTTCCATCTCTTCTTCGTCGAACATTGATCGACTATGCGGGAAGACATTCTCCTCAAGTCCGATCAAAAATACCACCGGGAACTCCAGACCTTTGGCGGCGTGCAATGTCATAAGTGTCACTTTTGGTTCACTGTCCGCTTCATCCTCATCAACCCGGTCAATATCGGCAATAAGCGCCAGATCTGTCAGAAAGGCAATTAAAGTTTTATCCTCGGCACTCTCCTCAAAGTCCTTGGTGACGGTTTTGAATTCCTCAAGGTTCTCAAGACGGCTTTGTGATTCCAGTGACCGTTCATTTTTCAGCGCTTCCTCATAGCCTGTCCGCTCCAAGATCGCTTCAACCATGTCTGTCGCGGTCAAAAATTCCTGTTGCTGGGCAAGCGTCTGAATGAGACTGCCGAATTCCGCCAATGCTTTGGCCGCTTTATTCGTCACACCGGTAAAATCAACCTCTTTAACGGCCTGGTAAAACGAAATACCATGTTCAGCCGCATAAGCACGAAGTTTATCAACAGTTGTTTTCCCAATGCCGCGCTTGGGAACGTTGACCACCCGTTCAAAACTTATATCATCATCCGGATTGGTAATCAGACGCAAATAAGCGGTTAAGTCCTTAATTTCTTTCCGGTCATAGAATTTAGTGCCGCCAATCATCTGATAAGCAATATCCGATTTGATCAGCGTGTCCTCAACCGCCCGGGACTGGGCATTGGTCCGGTATAAAATCGCCATATCATCAGGGGAGAACCCCATTTCACGGGTCAATGCCTGAATGTTATCTGTTATATACAGCGCTTCTTCCTGTTCGGTTGCCCCTTGATAATAATGGACCTGTTTCCCATCGTCATTTTCCGTCCACAAATTTTTCGGTTTGCGGCCGGAATTGTTGGCGATGACGTTGTTAGCCGCATCCAGAATTGACTTCGTGGAACGGTAATTTTGCTCCAGAAAAATCACCCGTGCGGATGGATAGTCTTGTTCAAATGACATGATATTCGTGATATCAGCACCCCGCCAGCGATAAATTGACTGGTCGGAATCCCCGACAACACAAAGATTCTGATACCGGCTGGCCAGCTGCTTGACCAGGTAATATTGCGCATGGTTGGTATCTTGATACTCATCCACATGAATATACTGGAAGCGGCGCTGGTAGTATTCCAGCACTTCGGGAATGCGCTTGAACAAATGAATGGTCTGCATAATTAAGTCGTCAAAGTCGAGCGCCTGATTTTTCTGCAGCGTTTTCTGATAGCGCTCATAAATTTGTGACACCTGACGCTGGAAAAAGTCCCCGACCCTTTTACTGTATTCTTCAGGCGTGACGAGTTCGTTTTTGGCAGCGCTGATTTGTCCGAGCATCGCCCGTGGATCGAATTTTTTCGGATCAATATTCAAGTCTTTTAAAATTTGTTTGATAACCGATAGCTGGTCACTACTGTCCAAAATGGTGAAATTTTGGTTGTAGCCGATCCGGTCGATATCACGGCGCAAAATCCGGACACACATGGAGTGGAACGTCGACACCCAAATCTGCTCACCACCTGCTCCAACCAGCTTGTTCACACGTTTTTTCATTTCACGGGCTGCCTTATTGGTAAACGTAATGGCCAGCACATTTCTTGGTGAAACGTCCTTTTCCGCGAGCAAATAAGCAATTCGGTGTGTCAGCACCCGCGTTTTACCACTTCCCGCACCCGCCATAATCAGCAATGGCCCGTCCGTATGTTTGACGGCCTCTTGTTGTTCTTTATTTAATCCGTTCAGTAATTCATGCATTGTTTGACTCACAATCGCACCACCTTTAGCTGATGTTCAAAAAGTCACCCTGTTCGGGATGTACCGGCTTTTTGAACTTCCTTAATCTTCTTTAACGGCTTGCACTGTGTTTAATGCTTTTTTGATATCCGAATAAATCAGATTGCCGACAACAATCGTATCAGCATGTTCTTTCATTTCGCGGGCCTGAAAGTTGTTTTCAATTCCGCCGCCATAGACGAGTTTCGTATTGCTGAGCTGTTCCTTGACACTTTTGACAAGCTCAGGGTCGCCATATGTGCCACTATATTCCAGGTAAAAAACCGGCAAATGAAAGATATGCTCGGCCATATACGCATAGGCTGTCACATCCTCATGGTCCGGCATTTCGCATTTTGTCTGCTGAAACGCTTTGGCCTCTTCATTTAAAATGCAATAGCCCTCCACAATGATTTCGTCCCAATTCATGGAATCCTGATATTCTTTAATGGCCTGGTGTTGAATGTCCATCATCCATTTTTTCTCGGTACTATTCATCACCATCGGAATAAAATAATAGTCAAATCCAGGTGTGATTGAATCCATATTGGATATTTCCAGGATACACGGAACGGTGTGACGGCGGATTCGTGACAACAGATCAAGGACACCATCCAATGTCACGTCATCGGTCCCGCCGACAATGACAGCATCCGTTCCGGACTCACAAACGGCGTCAAGATCTTCATCCGATATTTCCCTGGCAGGATCCAGTTTAAAGACATGTTTCTTATTTGTTAATATATCATTCACCGTAAAATCCCCCATATTAAAAAATTGAAATCATCACGTTGAATCTTTTCCAGTGATCGTAAACCTTTCATTCTTAAAGTATACCAAAAAATACACAGTAAATTTAGGATTAAGTGAAGTGATTTTTGCGGATTTCATGAATGTGAAATATGTAGCTTTTCCATTTTCAGGAGGTTAGTTTCCAGTGGCAGGATTGGGAGAAATCGGCGATCAGCCGATTTCCCTTTGTATAAAAGCCCTATCCTTGAATGTGAGGAGAGCTGTTGTCATTCACTGTCAGGCAAAATGCGGTCCAGAGCGATTTTATAGCCGTCACTGCCGTAATTAAGACAGCGGCGCACGCGGGAAATCGTGGCCGTCGAAGCACTTGTTTCCTCTTCAATCACGTTATATGTATGTCCTTCTGTCAGCATTTTAGCTACCTGCATCCGCTGAGCAATCGCGTGAACCTCCGACATTGTGGCAATGTCATCAAAAAATTTATAGCATTCCTCATGATCCTTTAATGAAAGAATCGCATCAAACAGTTGATCCAGCTGTTCACCGCGCAGTTTATCGATCTGCATGATGCCTTCACCTGCTTTCTACTCGTCTGATACTTTAACCAATTGCGACATCCCCGGATTTGCCGGTACGATGTTGACCCATGTTTTGCCCGGTACCAACTTAACCGGCTGGCCATCCTCCACCGGAATGATTCGGCCGTCCCGGTTTTCCCATTTCACTTCCCGGATTTTTCCCTTTTGAATCAGATAAGCATCGCCTCCCGAGGTTATGTCAATCTCCCGCCGCCCGGCATCATCAATGACTTGGTGCGGTGTTTCCACAATGAAGATATTGTCAGTTGTTATTGGCACCTCAGAATTCCTTTCAACCGTTTGTTCCCCGTTGCTATACCGGGTGTAAGTTGCATTGTCTTCATGATAAACGTATGTGACGACATTTTTCATCGCCTCGGAGTAGTCAATCACCACGCTGGTTGCATTATCACCGGAAATGTCGGCTGCTTCGTCCTCTGTGGTGAACGGCAACGGCTCATAGGATTGTGTCACGTCATAGCCTGTTTGTTCGGCTGTATCATACACACCCTCAAACTGTAAATAGGAGTTGTGCGGTGCAAACCGGAATGATTCACGTTTAAACAAATGACCATCATTATCATAAACGGCCCCATCCAAATGTTCAATCCCACGGTTTTGAATCATATCATTCACAAAATTGGCCGCCCCATGGTAAATATATAAGGCATCATAGTTATTCGCCATTTCAAAGTAATACTCCCTGGCGCTGCGGACCGGTCCGACAACATCCGGCCGTTCACTTTGATACATGGCTAAAAAGCGGGTAATGCTTCCTTCCGCTAATATTTCAAAAACAATATCTGCCTTGCTGAGGCCGGTTTGCGGACGTGCCTTTGGATGATTATTGACCATCACACCGACTACCCGATTATGGGCCGTTCCGTCTGCCGGCATGCCTGTCAGCGGAAATGTGTTCAGGTCCTCCGTCGATTCGGCAGCTTGCTCTTTCTCCTCTACCGCTTGTTCTTTTGATTCACTATCCTGTGCATCTGGTTCCTCTTCATCTGAACAAGCAGCAAGGAGAACCAGCATACATAAAAGCAGGCCCAGCAACAACTTTCGCATCGTTCCCCACCCCTTTGAAAACTCGGCTGATGTCTCATCTTCGGTGGTCTGGTGCCGAAAGCCGATTTTTGATACTTTCATCCTATTATACGTCAACGCATCGTGGCTGGAAAGAGGGTCTCCCGTTTTTTGACATCGACAATGCCTTGTTGGGTGATGCGAATATACGGCAAATGGGTCGCTGATAAAATGTGAATCGAGTAAACCGGGTCACCAAATGGATAGCCAAAGTCCTGAAGTAGCTTTTTCAAATGTTTTTCCTTTTCTATCAGTTCATTCATACTGCCGGCAAACATAATACCGCCCAATTCAAGCGGCAGTTCGAATAAAATTTCCCCTTCATGAACAAGGACAATACCGCCGCCCAGCTCTTTCAACCGTTTCCAGGCAAGCAAGATATCCTGTTTGCTTTTACCGATAAAGACGAGATCACCTGTCGTCGAATACGAACTCACCAGTGCTCCGAGCCTGTTCGTAAACCCTTTAATGGCTGTATTAACACGCCATTCGCCTTTCCGGTCAATTAACATAAGAAACGCATCATCTCTCGTGTCTGGGATAACATCGAGAGTGACATCTGTTTTAATGGCATAGGGTTTAATAATGACGTCATTTACCATATCCAACCCAATCGGAACTGAAAATTGCAGGTCTTCCAATTTCAAATCCCAATCAAAGACCACCGGCTCAATCGCATATTTTTCCCAATCGATTTTAGTAGGGATTGTTTGCTCTTGGTGATTTTTCGTTATCCATTTACCTTTTGCCAGGACACTGACCGGATGCGGGTTATCTTTTTCCTGTAATATATTTATATTCGCTATCCGCCCTGGTGCAATACACCCTAGCTCTTCAAGCAGACCATAATGATTAGCAGCATTATGGGAAGCCATTCGGTATGCATCCGCCAATGGCACACCTTTTTCAATCGCTATATCGATACAAACATTCATAATGCCATTTTCATAGAAAGCAGGTGTTGCCCCATCTGTTGTCATCGTGACATGATCGAACGTCTCTAAGCCTTCCGCCAACATTTCTTCCAGTATAACGGGCAAGTCAGGACGGATCGATGAATAGCGCAATCCTGTCTGATAACCCAGCTGTAGCCGTTGGATCGCCTCCTTGCCGGTCATCGCTTCATGGTCTGCCGTCACACCAAGAAGTTTCATTTTGGTCAACGTCTTTTCCGACGCACCAGGCAAGTGCCCTTCCACAGGTTTGCCGAGACGGTTTGACTCCTGCATCCAATAAAGCAGGCGATCATCCCCATCAAGCAAGTGTGGCCATGCTGTCAGTTCGCCGCCTTGGATGACAGAAGGATGTTTCAGCCATGCAAGCACTTTGTTCGTACTGAAGAATTCCCCACTTTGCTGCAGTGCTGTTTGGGAATCAAATCGTGCCCACCAGTACATGGATACCGGCAAATGGTTAAAGGCCTCCAGTAAAGAAAACGCTTTCTTTTGATCCAATAAAAAATGCCACATTAGACTATCATTGATAAATGTGGTCGTTCCGGATTTTGCACCATGCATGGCTAGTTGTTCGGGATTATACAACAGATAGGGATGGGCATGCGGCTCGATATATCCCGGTACCAGATACATATCGTCACAATCCACCATTTCTGCTGACGAACTGTCTCCCGGCAATTGGTCACCGACATACACAATTCGGTCATTAACAATCCAAACGTTCGCACGCAACCACTGTTTCGTATATGTGTTTAAATAAATACCATTTTTCAGGACGATATCCGGTTCTGCGGTTCCATCCATCACAGCTACATGATGTCTTAACTCACGGTTTCTCCAATATATATTCTCTGTCATAACACAACGCTCCAATAGTTGTTTTGTCTATCGTAACATATAAGGCGCTTTCATACGGTGTCGTTTTAAATAATGAGATTGAATTTTTTGTGACAAATGGAGAAAGCGCTAGTGCATCTTCTCAAAAGCTCAGTTAAACCACTCGTAAACATGACAAGGCTGAAATTCATTTTCCTTATTTGAACGGATTATTTTTTCCTTTTCCTCTGTTCATAAAATTCAATAATTATCTTGACAATCCTTTAATTCTCCTTTAATATTATATAATAATAACGATAGTTTAAAAAACGTAATAAGATGGGAGGAGGTCCAGTGGCTATCGGAAGAAATATTAGTGATATAACAATTATAGGTGGAGGGCCTGCCGGGTTATTTGCTGCTTTTTACGGGGGTTTGAGAAATGCTTCAGTAACGATTTTAGAAAGTCTCCCACACTTAGGGGGGCAGCTTACGGCATTATACCCGGAAAAATATATTTATGATGTAGCAGGTTTTCCCAAAGTTAAGGCTCAGGACCTTGTAGATAATTTAGTTGACCAAATGTCTTATTTTGAGAACGATATTTTCCTTGACAATGTCGTTACCGATTTGGAAGTTCAGGATGATGGCATCATTAAACTAATGACTAATCAAGGTGAACATTTCACAAAATCAGTTATTATAACAGGAGGAAATGGGGCATTTTCACCTAAAAAGTTAGCGCTTACAGATGCAGAAAGATTCGAATCAACAAATCTCCATTACTTCGTGGATGATATGAACAAATTTCGCGATCAAAATGTAATCATTTGCGGGGGTGGTGATTCTGCTGTTGATTGGGCTTTAATGCTTGAACCCATTGCTAACGAGGTAACAATTGTACACCGTCGAGATAAATTCCGTGCACATGAGCATTCGATTACGGAATTAATGAATTCTAGTGTTAATGTAAGGACACCTTTTGTCCCAAAAGAATTACTAAGCAGTGGTAATCAAATTGAATCCGTCTTTTTGGAAAAAGTGAAAGAAGAAGATGTTAAGGAAATAATTAAAGTAGATCAAGTTCTTGTCAATTACGGTTTTTCATCGTCCCTGGGTCCTATTAAAAATTGGGGACTTGATATCGAAAAAAATTCCATTGTGGTTAATTCACGTATGGAAACCAATATTCCTGGTGTATATGCTGCAGGTGATATTTGCACATTTGAAGGAAAAGTCAAACTAATAGCAACCGGGTTCGGTGATGCACCTACTGCGGTTAACAACGCAATGTCTTATATAAACCCTGAAGCACGAATACAACCAAAACACAGTACCGCTATCTTTGCTTAATAAGATAAAAATTCTAATCTAATGATATTAATCAAAATGCTTCTGTACCCTTAAATAGACCCAAGTGCGGAAGTACGGAAAAAAGGGAGGAGATTCATATGGCCTTAGTTATTACATCACCTTGTATTGGTGAAAAATCAGCGGAGTGTGTGGAAGTTTGCCCTGTTGATTGTATAGAAGAAGGAGAGGATATGTTTTTTATTGATCCTGATATATGTATTGAATGTAACGCTTGCGAAACAGCATGTCCAGTAGGAGCAATATACGTAGAGGATGAGGTTCCAGCTGAAGAACAGGAATTTATTGAAATGAATCGAAAATTCTTTGAAGAATAAATCCAAAGTAAAAGGTGACGAGAAACGATCCAGTTTTCTGTCACCTTTTACTACAAAAACGTAATTATTCCTAATTAAAACACTTAAGTAACTGACAAATACTTTTGTTTAACATCACGGCTAAATGCTTCCGTCTCTCCCTCAAATGCAACAGCCCCTTTACTTAATATATAGACATAATCTGCTAATTCGGAGGCCATGGAGAGATTCTGTTCGACTATCAGCATAGACATTCCATTTTTCTTTAATTCCTTTATAATTTTTATGACGTCGCTTACTATTAATGGCGATAATCCTTCTGAGGGCTCATCAAGTAACAGTAGTCGAGGATTTGTCATTAAAGCCCTACCAATCGATAACATCTGCTGTTCACCGCCACTTAAATTTCCACCCATGGATTTTTGCCTTTCTTTTAATCTTGGAAACATGGAAAAAATCGATTCAATATCCCAACCATTCTCTACAGGTTTATATGTTGTTAGAAGGTTTTCCTTTACCGTCAAATTGGAAAAAATTCTTCTGCCCTGCGGAACTAAACCAATTCCAGCCCTTGAGATTTGATAACTTGGCTTAGATTGAAGTTCATTCCCTTCGAATAAAACTTTACCTTCTTTTGGAGCAACCAACCCCATAATTGTATGAAGAGTCGTTGTTTTCCCCATTCCATTACGGCCAAGCAGCACAGATACAGATCCTTTCTTCACATGAAGGGAGATGTCATGTAAAATATGACTCTCCCCATAATAAGTGTGAAGATTATCAACGGTCAGCATTAAACTTCAACCTCACTTCCTATATAAATCTCATTGACTCGTTTATCATTTTTTATGACATCAGGTTCACCTTCTACAAGTATTTCCCCATCATGTAAAACGATTATTCTATCGGATAAACCGAATACAACGTCCAGATCATGTTCTACAATCATTAACGTCAATTCTTTTGGTAGCTTTGCCAATAAATCGACAATATAATCGGTTTCTGTTTGAGACATACCCGCTGTCGGCTCATCAAGTAATAAAATCTCTGGTTCTGTAGCAACGCCTAATAAAATCTCTATTTGACGTTGCTCCCCATAGGATAAGCTTTTTACTATAATATTTTTCTGGGATGATAGTCTCCACTTGTCCAGAAAATGTGTCGCTTCCTTATACAAATTCGGGTATTGTTTCTCCCCTCTGAATTTATGCCATGTCTTCCCTATCCCATGCTTTCTCTGCAAGACAAGGAGCAGATTATCCAAAACCGTTAGTTCATTCAACAAGTTATTTTTTTGAAAGGTTCGTACAATCCCATCCCTGGCCCGAATATAATTAGGTGCATTTGTTATATCTTTACCATGATAAGAGATTCCCCCGTGTGACGGTTTCAAATCACCTGTTAACAGGTTGAAAAAGGTGGTCTTTCCAGCACCATTTGGACCGATAATACCAATTTGTTCACCCTTGTTAACATTTAAATTAACATTTTCTAAAATGTGTAAACCTCCAAAGCTCTTTCCAATATGATTAATTGATAAAATAGATTCATGACTCATTCTGCTCGCCTCTTTACATTATTAGGTTTTGATTCGATATGGCGTTTTTTATTGTAAGACAGTAGTTGATCTTTTAAAAATTGATAAATATCCTGACCCATTCCTACAATTCCTTTCGGGAAGAAAACAACAAAAACAATAAACACAGCACCAAGAATCAGCATCCATAGTTCGGTATAGGAACTAACAATTGTTTCCAAAATCACAATCAATCCTGCTCCAAGAATTGGTCCCAACATTGTCCCTGCCCCTCCTATTATGACCATAAACAAGGCATTGCCAGACATTGTCCAGTAAACATCACTTGGAGCGATAAAGCCATTAAAATAAGTGTACATAGCCCCGGCTATACCACCTATACCACCCGCTAAAATAAATGCTGCATACTTATATAGGCCTGTATTATATCCCATCGATTGTATCCTGTCTTCATTTTCACGTATTCCAATTAGAACCGTTCCAAATGGCGAGTTTAATACCATCCTTAATAACAGGTAAACCACCATGAAAAAGATTACGGTCAAATAGAAAATCAAAACCGAATTGGAAAACTGAAAACCTGCTATTTCCGGCGATGGTATTCCAGATAATCCATTCGAACCACCAGTAAGATCCGTTGATTGATGAATAAACGAATAAATCATTTGCGACAATGCGAGTGTCAGCATCAAAAAGTAAAACCCGTTAACCCTGATACATAGCACTCCCAAAATACCGGCAACAAGTAAAGCTCCTAAAATGGCTATCCCCATTGTCATAAATAAATTACTGGAAAAGTGTTGGGCAATAAGCGCAGCGGTATATCCCCCAATTCCAAAAAATGCTGCATGACCCAATGAAATAAGCCCTGTATACCCAACAAGAATATTTAATCCTAAAGCAAATATAGCTAGAATTAATATTTCGGATAACAGATCAATATAAAATAGTGAAAGAAAAAAAGGTGCTAATCCTAATAACACAATCGACAATCCAAATTTTATATAGATGCTTCTCAAGCTTCACTCACCTTCTTTCCTAACAACCCACTTGGTCTGAATACTAGAATGACTGCCATCAGAGCAAAGATAATGAACATGCTTAGTTCAGGAACTAGATAGCGGCCGAAAGTTTCCGCAATACCTACAAGTATACTGGCAATAAATGTTCCACTAATTGATCCCAAGCCGCCAATAACAAGCACAACTAGGGACAAAATAAGTATTTCAAATTCCATATTCGGGTAAATCCCGAGAATTGGTGCTGCTACGACGCCACCTAAGCCGGCTAATACCCCTCCTAAGATAAAGACTGCTGTAAAGACAACCTTTATATTGACTCCAAGTGCACTAATCATATCTTTATCACTTAGACCTGCCCGTATAATAGCCCCCCACTTTGTTTTTTCCTGAATCAACCATAGTATGGCGGCAATCATAACTCCCGCAACAATAACGACTAATCGATATGCCGGAAACGACTGGCCAAAAACAGATACGGAACCAGAAAATATTGCTGGTACACTAATGGAAAGAACGTTTGACCCCCACAAGAGTTTAGCGATATCGTGAATAATATAGGCGAAACCAAACGTTAGCAGAACTTGTGATAAATGACCTAAATGATAGGTAGGGCGGAGCAATGAAAGCTCCACCACTAATGCCAGTACGCCAACGATTATAGGTGCTATGATTAAAGCTAGCCAAAAGCTTTGCGTAAAAGTTGCAGTTACCGAATACGCGATATAGGCACCAAGCATGTAAAGAGATCCATGCGAGAGATTTAAAACACCTAATATTCCAAAAACTAATGATAAACCACACGTGATGATAAATAATAATAGACCATACGATAGCCCATTAATTAGCTGTGCTCCGATAATTTCCACAAAAATCCCCCTTCTTATTCACCTGGATCTTTTACTTTCTCTAATGTGTGAAGAATATTGTTTTCGCTTCCTTCATCATTTGAAACGGTTTCTGTAATATACATATCCTGAATAACATGATGGGTATCTTTATCAAATTTAAATTCCCCACGTGGACTGGTAAATGTTGCATTCGAAATTGCTTCAACGATCCTATCAGGATCTGATGTATCCCCTTCTAAACTTTCCAGTGCGTCCGCAATGACTCGTGCTGCGTCATAACCTTCCAATGACTCTATCGTTGGACGACGATCATAGGCAGCTTCATATGCTTCTACAAACGCCTTGTTTTCTTCCGATTCCAGTGTATAATCCCAGAACGTAGATGCATAAATTCCCTCTGCTGCATCTCCGACAGATTCACGCACATCTTCTGCCACCAACCAAGTAGAACCAATTAAAGGAAATTTCTCTTTTAATCCATACTCATCGTACTGCTGAACAAATCGTGCAGCATCACTGCCCGCAAAGAACCCATACACGCCATCCACGTCTTCATTACTTATTGTTGTTAAATAAGACGCATAATCGTTATTTTCAAGCGGCGGATACACCTCACCTACGACTTCCCCACCTGCTTCGGTATAGGATTCGATAAATGCAGCCGACGCTTCACGGCCAAAGGCATAATCTGCCGCAGTCACATAAATTCTGTCTCCAATGTTTTCATATACCCATTCTCCCATAGAGTTTCCGATTTGCCATGAAGAGAATGAAGTTCTCCAAATATAATCACTGCGCTGTTCCCTGGTTAAATCATTTCCACCCGCATGGGAGGCCACATATGGTAATTTATTTTCATCCACTTCATCACGGATAGCATAGGCAACGGCAGTACTAACAGCACCAGTTAGGAAGTCAACATCGTTTTGATCCATTAGTTTCCTCGTTTTCCTGAGAGCTACTTGAGGATCCGCTTCCGTATCCTCTTCAATCATTTCAATCTCTCTACCTCCTGCTTCCCAATCAATACTATCAAAATACAAGTTCATCCCATCTCTTAAATCTTCCCCAAGCGCTGCATAAACTCCAGAAAATGGTAAAATAGCTCCAATTTTAACTGCTTCATCACTATCCCCACTATCCGCTTCTCCCTCATCTGATGTCGATTCAATTGCAGCTCCACCACATGCGGCTAAAATAATAACCAAAAAAAATGTTCCAGAAATCAAAAATAAACGTTTTAGCATGATTTTCCTCCTTGTTTATTAGGTTTGTACCTATTTTTTAGGGCTCCTTTACCGCGGACTGTATCATTGAAGCTGTTGTCAAATTTGCCAATAAATATTAATATTCCCCTTCCAATCCTGCGTTTTTATTCTGATGCTCTTTTCATACAACTTTTTTACTATTTTTAGGGTAGATAGCGCTTACATTTTTAATTTTAGCCTCCTTTAATTATGACAAGTGAAATTGACAAAATTATTATTATTGAAAAAGCGTCCAGTAAACATTTAGTGTGGGTGCTGATGTGATACCATTTATTAGTATTAAAATAGCACTGAAATGAGTTGGGGGGGGGATGACTAACCCCCACCTCTCTCACTACCGTGCATACGGTTCCGAAAATGGCAATTTCATCTGCATAAAAGTCAACGCGAAAGCAAAAAATCAAGTGGGTTATAATATGACATCTGTTTAGACCTTTACAGGTGATTTTAATTTAAATCGTTGTATTTTTCCGGACGATGTTTTTGGCAGTTCATCCATAAAGGTTATTTCCCTTGGATATTTATATTTTGCAAGATTGCTTCTGACATAATTTTTTAATTCACTTTCTTTTTCTTCATCACCTTTAACGCCTTCTTTCAATACAACATATGCTTTTGGTTTTATAAGCCTATTTTCAACCTCATCACCTACTACCGCGACTTCCAATACATCTTCATGGTCTATTAGAACACTCTCCACTTCAATAGGGGATACCCATATCCCTCCTACCTTCATCATGTCATCTGTCCTACCGTGGTACCAAAAAAATCCATCCTCATCCCTCGAATATTGATCTCCGGTCCTCATCCATTCTCCATGTATTCTTTTTTTATTCTCACTGTTATTAGACCAGTAGCCTGTAAGTATACTATCTCCTTTAATGACAAGTTCGCCTACTTCATTTTCTCCCAATGTTTCAAAATTCTCGTTGACAATTTTAGCTTCATACCCAGGAACTATTCTACCCGTGCTCCCGGGTTTAATATTATCTGGCGTATTCGACAAATAAATATGGAGTGCCTCGGATGATCCAATTCCATCTAAAATATCTAAATCAAATTGTTCCTTCCACTTTGAAACAAAAGTGGCTGGGAGGTTTTCCCCTGCAGATACGCAAAGCCTGATAGACGAAAGATCATAGTTTCTTTCACTCCTGTTTTGAAAATCAAGCATGGCACCATACAATGTTGGAACACCAAAAAATATACTTGGCTTATATTTTTCGATCGCTTCAAAAATAAGTTCAGGTGTTGGTTTATCCTTCAAGAGCACCGTGCTTGCCCCCACACCTAGAGGAAAGTACATTCCATTTCCCAATCCATAAGCAAAAAACAATTTAGAAGCGGAAAGGGTTACATCATTCTCTGTAATACCAAGTATTTTTTTAGCATAGTTTTCCAAGGCATATTCCATACTGTCCTGTGAGTGTATAACCCCTTTAGGTCTCCCTGTACTGCCTGAAGTATACAACCAGAATGCATGGTCATCTTTTGTTGAATGAAACGCCTTTAGATTCGAAGGGCTATCTTTTATAAAATCATTAAAGCCGATGGTACCTTCTGAAGAGCTTTCTTCATCCGACACGACAACGACATGCTCTACATACGCAAATTCTTGTCGAACATCTTTTATTTTTTCCCAGAGATCTTCGTGAACGACTAATACCTTAGCCCTGCTGTGATTTAGATAATAAATATAATCATCGGACGTTCCTAATGTATTAAGAGGGATGGGAACTGCTCCAATTTTTATAGATCCGTAAAAAGAATAAACAAGTTCAGGCGAGTCATGTAAAAGCAGAATGACTCTATTTTCATGTTTTATGTCAGCAGCATATAAAGCGCTTCCAAATTGATCCACTTTTTGTTTCAATTTTGAATAAGTGATTTGGTTGTCTTCAAAATAAATCGCTGTTTTCTCTCCAAATCCTTTTTCAATATTTTCGTCAATAAATCTTACTGTAGTGTTATAAGGGGTACCTATGTTGCTGACAGAGTTGTAATAATCACTCATCACTATCCCTCCATTTCATTAAAATTATAATTATTATAAATATAAGGTTAAAAATAATTGGATGTACTATTTTTTCTACATTTGCACTATGTTTATAGTGTTAAAAGACAATACTTCTCCGTTTTATTCAATCTTTTAAAGCTTGCGTTGCAGTCCACCCGCGTTTACGTTTATCAAGAAATGTTTTAGCCTTTTTGTCCGCCTTCAAGTTAAATTGTCCTTAAGAAAACCCTTTCAAAGCTCTCTACAATAAAGCACGTTGTCTGTTATCTTGGGACCCATTTCGCGGACACATCTATATCAAAATCAGTCATCATCCATCTCTATAATGATAATATTAACCCTATTCAGAATATGGTAAGTAAAAATAATCGGGAAGTATTGCCTTTTTCAATTTTCACACTATGTTTATAGTGTTAAAAGACAATACTTCTCCGTTTAAGTAGTGTTTAAAGGCTTACTTGCCAGTCCACTGAGCCTCACGCTTATCCAAGAATGATTGAAGTCCCTCTTGTGCGTCATCAGAACGGAACAATAGATTTTGTAGTTCACCTTCATAGCGAATGGCGGCATTTAATGGCATTTCTTTTCCATTCATAATCGATAGCTTAATGTTACTAGCGGCATAGGAGGCACTATTGACAATCTTCTGCGCATACTCCTGTGTTTTTTCGCGAATTTCTGCTTGCGGATATAGACGGTCTACCAGCTTTATGTCATGTGCTTCCTGCGGACTAATAGCCTCTCCAGTCAGGTTCATGTCGAGTGCTTTGGAATGGCCAATTTGACGCGCCAAACGCTGTGTACCACCCGTTCCTGCCAATACACCAAGCCCGATTTCCGGCAAGCCAATTTTTCCTGCTTCATCGCCCATGAAACGCATGTCACATGCAAGTGCCATTTCCAGACCGCCACCTACTGTATGACCTTCCAGGCAGGCGATCCACACTTGAGGTGAACGCGCAATTTTATCCAATGTTTCATTACAGTACAGGCAGAATTGCGTTTTAAATTTTGGATCCGAATTTTTCAGAAACTGGACGTTAGCCCCTGCCGAGAAAAACTTCGGCATATCGCTCATTAGGATGGCTACCTTGATATCCTCGTCAAAGCGGATGTCATCAATGGCTGCATTTAGCTCCTGGTAATATTCCAAATCATATGCGTTCGTTTTGTTAACATGAATATGAACCTCCGCTACCCCGTCTGCTTTTGTAACTGTCAGTTGTTTGTTTTCAGTTGCTGTGGTCATACTAAGATCCTCCTCTTATATAATATAAATTTATTTATTCACACATTGATCCATCTAAGATAAGTCCCCAAATGGATGCAATGGGCGTTCACCAATATAAGAAATAACACTTTTTGTTTCCATATAAAGATCCAAGGTTTCTTCACCAAGTTCTCGTCCAAACCCTGATTGCTTATATCCCCCAAAAGGTGATCCAGGGAAAGCTGAAATATGCTGATTAACCATTACGATCCCTGCTTTTATCCCTTTAGATACTCTGACTGCTCTTGCATTATCGTTTGTCCATATTGCTGATCCAAGACCAAACTGTGTATCATTCGCGAGTTTAATGGCTTCTTTCTCATCCTTAAATGTCATAACAACCACGACCGGTCCAAAGATTTCTTCCTGGGCAATACGCATATCATTGGATACATTCCCGATAATGGTAGGTTCATACCAAAATCCATTGCCATATTCTTCACCTTCAGGCCGTTTTCCTCCGAAGAGAATTTCACCGCCCTCTTCTTTTGCCAGTTGTACATAGTCGTCAATAACACTTTCCTGACTCTTTGAAATAACTGCACCCATATGTGTATTGTCATCGAATGGATCGCCTACATTTAATTTCGCAGCTTTTTTCAAAAACTTCTCCATAAATTCATCGTAAATATCTTCCTGGACAAACAGTCTGGATCTAGCTTCACAGGATTGACCAGTATTGTAGAAAATTCCATACAATGACCCTTCTACTGCATTATCAATATTACTATCATTGAATACCAGATTTGGAGATTTACCCCCAAGCTCCAACGTTACTCTTTTCAACGTCTGGGAAGCTTTTGCCATAATATCCTTTCCTGTCTCTGTTTCACCAGTAAAGGCCACTTTGTCTACCTTAGGGTGTTCAGTTAAATAAGAACCAATGTCTGAGCCACTTCCAGTTAGCACATTTACAACACCATCTGGAACACCTGCTTCCTTACAAATATCAGCAAGCATATACGCTGTAATTGGTGTATAACTGGCAGGTTTCAAAATAACCGTACATCCAGCAGCAAGAGCTGGGGCAACTTTCCATGCAGCCATCATTAAAGGATAATTCCATGGAATAATTTGTGCACAGACACCAACCGGTTCTTTTAATGTATAGTTAAAGAAACCATTTGGCATTGGATTTGTTTTTCCACCAAGCGTGGTGATGACACCTGCATAATATTCGAAGTCCTGTACCGCCTGCATAATTTGTCCCTGGGCAGCCTCAACAGTCTTTCCTGTATTTAATACCTCGGCATCAACCAGTTCATTGAAACGTTTACGCATACCGGCAGCAATTTTATTTAACAACCTTGCACGTTTTGCTTCATTTTGCCTTGGCCATCTGCCAGTTTCAAATGCTGTTCTGGCAGCTTCAACAGCCGCATCCGCATCTTCTCGTGTGCCCTTGGATACTTTCGTAAGCACTTCTCCTGTTGCGGGATTCACCACTTCAAATGTTTCTCCATTGCTGCTGTCTTTGTTTTCACCGTTTATAAAGAGCTGATAAAAGTCCTCCAATATTTCTGTTTGTCTCGCTTGTGTTGTTGTTTCCGCCATTCTATTACCTCCTTAGATTTTTTCAACAATGGTGGCGATTCCCTGACCGACCCCTATGCACATGGTGGCCAGACCATATCGGCAATCCCGCTTTTGCATTTCATGAACAAGGGTTGTCATAATTCTTGCACCGCTACATCCAAGCGGGTGACCCAATGCAACAGCTCCACCATTCACATTAACTTTGCTTATATCTAATCCCAGTTCATTTATACAGGCAATGGACTGGGAAGCAAACGCCTCATTAATCTCAATTAGATCCAAATCTTTTACAGTCAGATTTGCTCGTTTTAAAGCCTTTTTAACGGCAGGTATTGGGCCAAGTCCCATATAAGAAGGATCTATCCCCGCAACAGCAGCCGAAACAATACGAACCATTGGCTTTATTCCAAGCTCTTCAGCTCTCTTTTGATTTAGGACGAGTAATGCGCTTGAACCGTCATTAATCCCTGAAGAATTACCTGCTGTTACCGTACCATTTTCTCTAAATGCAGGTTTTAATTTAGCCAGTTTTTCTAAAGTTGCGTTTGGACGAAAATGTTCATCTTGATTAAAAACGATCTTTTCTTTCTTTTGTTTAACGGAAATAGGTACAATTTCTTCTTTAAATCGATTGTTTTCCACTGCCTGCTTTGTCTTCATCTGACTGTTTAATGCAAATTCATCCTGCTCTTCTCTAGAAACACCATACTTCTCGGCAACATTCTCAGCCGTTTCTCCCAGGCTGATTGGTGGATATATTTCTGCTAATTTTTCATTAACAAGCCTCCATCCGATGGTTGTATCATACATGGTCTGGTTCCCTCTTGGACCTGATAATTGTGGCTTCATGGTGACATAGGGGGCTCTGGTCATACTTTCAGTCCCTCCCGAAATGTACATTTCGCCCAGACCTGTTTTAATAGCTGCATAAGCCTGATTAACCGCCTCCATACCTGATCCGCATAAACGGTTAACCGTTGCCCCGGGGACTGTTTCAGGTAAACCCGCCAGTAGCAAGCTCATTCTTGCAACATTCCTATTATCCTCACCAGCTTGATTAGCACAACCGAAAAAAACATCTTCTGGTAAAGAAAGGTCAAGTTCATTTCGTTCCATTAACGTCTTGATAGTATGTGCAGCAAGATCATCCGGCCTCACTTGTGAAAGGGAGCCCATAAATTTTCCAATCGGGGTTCTGACCGCATCCACGATTACTGCTTCATTCAATTCATCACTTCCCCTTTTAAGCGATCTTGATAGTAATAAAATCCTTTTTGAACATCTGCTCCTATCCACCCGGCATAGATTAATTTTCTAATTAGCGGGGCCGGTCTGTACCGATCTTCACCTAATTGTTCAAAAAGCCCTTGAAGGACTGCGTAAACATCTTCTAACCCAATTTTTTCAGCCCATTCCAAAGGACCATAAGGATAATTGGTACCTTTTTTCATGGCTACATCAATATCATGTGCATCTGCTGTTTTGCCCGTCAGTGCGAATGCAGCCTCGTTTATAATCATAGCTAGAATTCTTGGAAAAACTAAACCCACTTCATCTTCAACAACTTCTATCTCTTTACCAAGATAGCCAAAAAATGTTTCTGCAGATCTAAGGTGGAAAATATCTGTTTGAAGTGCAGGCGCTAGTTCCACAAGACCTGACTCGTTAATAGTGGAAAATGCTCCAAAACCTATCACACGTGAACTGTTATTAAGCCATGAAGCAATCTCTGTTGCTGGCATCCTAAGTGAGGTGGATAGAATGGTCGCTTCTGCCTGTACTGAAGTTTCTATCTCTTGAATGGCCTGCTTTTTATGCTCTCTACTACTATTTTCCGTTTCAATAACGACATTTGTATCTTTCCCCCGGCTAAAATCATTCCAGTCAACATTTGCAACTCCCAATTGATTACATTCTTCATAGATTGTTCTTGCAAGAGAATTATGACCAGCAATGATTATTTGACTTTTATTATTCATAGTCATAAAACCCCTTTTTTGTTTTTCGACCCAGTAAACCTGCTTGAACCATTCTTTCCTGATATGGATGTGGCCGAAATCTACTTTCACCAAAAAAACCTTCATGGACTGTCTTAGTAGATGAAAAATTGACATCAATACCGATAAGATCCTGCAATTCAAAGGGGCCCATTTTAAAATTGCCGGCTTCCTTCATAATACGATCAATTTGTTCAGGTGCAGCTATCTGATCTTTCATAATACGAATTGCCTCATTATAAAAAGGGCGGGCAATTCGATTTACAATAAATCCAGGGGTGTCCTCGCATAAAACGGGCGTCTTATGTAACTGTTTCGCAAATTCCATCACCAGTTCTATTGTGGAAGATGTTGTTTTCACCCCTTTTACAACTTCAACTAATGGCATAAGTGGTGCAGGATTGAAAAAATGCATTCCGATGAAATGTTCCGTTTTTTCAACTGACGTAGATATTTGTGTAACAGATAATGAGGATGTATTTGTAGCTAATATTGCATGATCCTTACATATAGTGGAAGCTTCCTCAAGTACATTCTTCTTTAACTCCAGTTTTTCAGGTACTGCTTCTATAATCAGATCACAAACGTTTAAATCTTTCATTTCCGTAGACAGTGTCAAGTTGGATTTGGCACTGTTTAATTCTTTCAAGGTAAGTCGTCCTTTTTCATGCAGACGATTAAGCCTTTTGACAATGGAATTTTTGCCTTTCTCCAAGATATCTTCGTTGATATCATACATAATCGCAGGAAATCCATTTTGCAATATTAATTGGACGATCCCTGATCCCATTGTACCTGAACCCATGACACCCACTTTATTTATTGGCATATTTGATACCTCACTCTATTCATCTCTCCACCGAACATATTCAAAAACACTTTTACATTGATTACAATAATACTGGCTTACAAGCTGAGCTGTCCCAAAAGGGGCTATCTTATTGACATCGTCTGATGAACAAAATGGACATTTCACGGTATCGACGCCTGTTGCCATTTAAACCACCTCACTGATTGGTAGCGCTGTCATATACATCCCAGGTTTTTTAAACTTCTATTTCTTCCCTGAGAAACTCTCTCTCCCTCTGATTCAATTTGTTATCTAAAAAGGACATTGATATTATGTTTTATTTACTTTCGTCTATATATAATAATATATATTATCCGTTCGTAGAAGTCAATAGATTTAAATCATTTTTTATAATCGAATTATTTATAAGCATAAGATAATTCCAAAAAAATCTGTGATTATGACTAACAAATAATTCCCCACCTGTTTTCAGATGGGGATGATACATATTTTATTTGTAAACCGGTAAAGATGTGGATTGAACAACAATGTCATCTTTCTTCACATCGTACAACCCAAATGGTGTGATACGTAACCCAGGGAGAAAGTCACACGTTAAGAATAGCAGTGTGTAAAGAATATCATGGAAAGGGAATCCACGTTCCTGCATGTACTTTAACAATTTGTCGTGGCTTTTAAGGGCCACATCAAATGATGCATCGGTTACCATCATTCCAGTTAATGGTAAGGGAATTTCCAATACAATGGCGTCACCATCCACAATGACAACGCCACCTCCCAGTTCATGTACACGTGCAGCAGCTTTCGCCATTGCGTCCGGATTCCTCCCAGCTACCAGTAATTCCGTTGTTGTATTATAAGTGGAGGCCATACCATCTAAATTGACAGCAAAACCTTCCATTACTCCCCTTGTCATCCAATCTCCTTTTTTTCTGTCGATTAATGCAACATAAACAAGTCCTTCATGTCCATGAATATCCGCATACCCATCAACAATTGGAAGCTCAATATCTTTTCGTTTAGTGATAACATTACTTAAGAAATGAATAACAGGTACCTTTTCATCCGTATCTGCTTGCGGAAATACATAATGATCAGGGTTTTCCAGTACTGATTTTGGAATCTTAAAGGCATCGTCTAATTTATACTCTGTCCAATTAATTTCAGGTAAGCTTGCTTTTAATTGTCCATGTTCTGCAACAATCTCACCATTCGAAATAACCAATTCCGGACGAAAATTAACCAGATCAGGTAAAATTAAGAGATCAGCTTTCTTACCCGGTGCAATACCGCCGAGGCTGTTATCCATCCGTAAATAAGTCGCCGCATTTATCGTGACCATTTGAACAGCAGTCATTACTGGTATACCGAGTTCAACCGCTTGACGGACAAGTCCATCTGCAAAGCCTTCTTTATCAATAAAACTTGGATGTGGCCCGTCTGTTGTCATCAGGACACGGCTCGTATCCACTTTCCCCTCCGTTATAATCTTAGACACTTCTGATAAATCCGGTCTTAAGGAACTGTTACGAAGCACTGTCCACAAACCAAGTCGTAGTCGATTAATGGCTTCATCCGCTTTTATCGCTTCATGACATGCCATCACACCCGATGCCGCAATGGAATTCAATTTTTCATAAGAACAACCTGCGTTATGACCGTCAACCACTTTCCCCATATTTTTTACAACATCAACCGTATCCAGTAAAAAAGGATCCGATTTATACAATAATGGCCAGCGGGTTACTTCAGCTGATCCTGCAACGTCATCCAATTGAAGAAGATCTCTTACATCTTCTTGATTAAACCAGTCCCGTTCCCCAGGATAATCAGATTGAGAAATTAACCGTACTAACCAAAGAAAATTACCTGGTAACTCTCGTAAATCAATCAATAATTCCTTAAACTTTTCAGCGCCCATATCTAAATAAAAAAACAGGTTATCATTAACAGATGTCGTTGTTCCGAGCGGTAAAACTTTCTCAGTCTGACTGACGGGATTATAAAATACCCATGGATGTGAATGCGTTTCAATAAATCCCGGTGAAATATACTTTCCTTTTGCATCAATAACATCGGTGTGCTCCCCAATTGGTGACTCATCTTCCCCGACATAAGCAATACCATCTTTATACACAGCAATATTTTGCTTTAGGAACTCCCCGGAATAAACATTAATCACAGTTCCGTCTTTTATGTATAAATCAGCATCTTGACGCCCCTGTGCTACTTCAATTAATTCATTTTGCGAGACTCTCCATTTCATTATTATCTCTCCCATCCCTAAATTAATTTCATTATCTTTCTATGACGGTCGTTAATTATTATATAATTTATTTTGATTATTTTCAAATTATTGAGTAAAATAAAATGGAATCTAAGATGAAGTCAGATTCATACCCCATGTATCGTTTATCTATTTTGTTACATTGATGATTGAACGATGCAGATACTGAAGTTGATAGTAGATGTAATGGTAGAAAGTAGCCGTATTTGGCAACAACCCTTGTCCACTAAATTTACGAGCTACAAAGAAGCAGACAAGAGATCAATCTGCTTTAGTGTTCCCATCAGGAGCATCCACTCCTCCTATAATTAGGTTGTGGACCACGATGAAAACCACTATGGACCGGCAGCCCAAAAATTCTGAAAAGCATTTTGTTACCTACACGAATTACTTTATGGCTGTTTACGAATTTCTTTGAAAGTTATACCTAGAAAAAGTTAATTCAAACACAGTCAGCAATGAAGAATAAAAATTCTTCGAGCTAATTTTATAAAAATAGTCCGCTAAAAATACTTTATATCATTATTTGAATTTACCAAATAAAGCGAGCATTGAAAGAGTTGTCCAAATTTCGGGGGTTAATCCAAATATGGTGGGACGCTGGGTTCGTGAATACAAAAGTGGCAAATTTCGTGATGCAGATGTCACATCAGTACCCGATCTTGATACGAAACAGCTTTCCAGTGAAAATGACCAATTAAAACAGCTTTTGGGCGAAAAAGATCTTGAAATTGCCGTATTGCGAGATCTTATAAAAAAGAAAAACCCTTACTTGCTGAAAAAATTGAAGTAGCCGATAAATGGATTCAGAAGGGCTATACGATTCGCTAATATTAAAAATAGTCGACATACCTCATTCCACCTATTATTATCGTAAACATTACCGGGTGGAAGAGAAAAAAGTAAGTGAGGGACGACCGGCACCAGACTACTCAACTGATGAAGACGGGGAAAAAGTCCCCGACGAACAAATAAAAGAGTTTTTATTAGAGCTTATAGCCGGCGAGTACAGTAATTTCGGCTATCGTAAACTGACTAAAATGCTCCGGCGTATTTACAAGCTTCAAATCAATAAAAAGAAGGTGTATCGTCTATGTAAAGAACTGGGTATTCTATGCCCACAGAGAAGGAAACGGATCAAACATCCAAGGAAAAATTGGTACGAAATCGTGTTATCACAGCATCCAATCAGCTTTGGGAGGCTGATATCAAATATGGCTATATTCAAGAAGAAAACCGATTTTCTTCATCTGTTCGCTTATTGATATTTATGACAGATTCATTATTGACTACCATGTTGGACTTGAATGCACAGCCGAAAATATCGTGCAGCCCTGAACAGGGCACTGTTGAAAAGGCAACAATTTGAACACCAGGAAAAGCCCGTGATTCGAACGGATAATGGTCCACAGTTTATTTCAAATACGTTTGAAAAGTCGTGTGAGGCCTATGAGATGGAACATAAAAGGATTCCACCTAAACGCCAAATATGAATGCTCATATCGAGTCATTTCATCGCATTCTGGAAGATAACTGTCTCTCAGGCTGTGAGTTTGAAACATATGGGGAAGCATACAAGGCCATTATAGAATTCATGGATTTTTATAACAATCGACGCATTCATTCAAGTATTCTGGGCCTGACTCCAAAAGAATTTTATGAGCTGCAAAAAAGTGGCAAGACTGGGATCAAAGACATCCGGGTTTACCCCCCCATTCCATTTTTTCTTCGTTTTGTCCCTGCCCTAAAATCAGCCAATTCTTGAATGGAATCAAGGGCTGAGCGTAAGCGAAGGGCAAAGCCTTTACCCTTGATGGAATAGAAGCATTGGCTATTATCTTGAAAGGGACAAAAGAAAGAGATAATCAATGAAAAACTAAAGAATTTTAAGTATGAGTTAGATTAAGAGTGTAATTGTCCAAATTTGAGGGGTTAAGCCGGTTCACTATTACTGACAGACCCGATTTAGGTTCAATCATTAGCATTATAAATTTTTCCCCCTTACTTTATGATTTTATATTTATATAACCCAACTTTCTCACTTAAAAACATAAGAAAACCGTTGATATGA
This sequence comes from Lentibacillus salinarum, assembly GCF_042679865.1. Taxonomy (NCBI): domain Bacteria; kingdom Bacillati; phylum Bacillota; class Bacilli; order Caryophanales; family Bacillaceae; genus Lentibacillus; species Lentibacillus salinarum. The sequence goes on from NZ_JBHTNH010000003.1 coordinate 134,606, forward strand.
CTGGGGTCTTTCGCAAAATAATATTAAAATCAAACAAAAATACATCCCGATCTAGTAAAATATAGTCACCACAACCAATAACCAGACAGGGAAGTATTTATTGGCTACTATTTCACCAAAACCTGAACCAAAAAAACGAGGCTAATTCTTACATTTCGCGCTTTTTCAAGGAAAATAGACCTGGAACATTGCTTAAAGTTGTGTATATAAGTAGCACTTCGGGCTAGAATCAATTGCCTACCTTAGTTATTGGTTTCAGAATATATCCATGTCTTTAAAGTAGGATTTATGGTAGTGACTCTTTTAACCCTGTGGCTTCAATTTTCTTTAAAACCTCTTCGCTTGAAGCAACTTCTGCCGTACACATGGCTAAGCTTGTTAATGTTGCTTTTTGTACTTCACCCGCAGTCATAGGACCAGTGCCGAAGCCGGGGTGATCCATGGTACCTGTTGCATCCGATACAAAAATCACTTGATAATCTCGATGTTGGGCATCTCTCGCTGTAGCTTCGCAGCACATGTTTGTAACTGTACCAGTGATTATTAATGTTTCAACTCCTCTATTGCGGAGTTGGGTCTCTAAGTCCGTATTGTAAAATGCACTATATCGATGTTTTTTAATAACTAAATCTCTTTCTTTTGGCATAATTTCTTCATATATTTCTATTCCTTCTGTATTATCCACTAAGGCCGTCTGCTCCCTGATTGGTTCCCATATTGCTTCCATTGTTCCCATATCTCCGCGATCTTTTCCATGCACATGAGTGGTATAGATAACGGTAGCACCTTCTTTTCTACAAGCATCTAGCAATTTTTTTACATTAGGTAACATATCATTAGCCATTTGTACAAACATTGAACTACCTGGTCTTACAAAATCATTTTCCATATCAATCACCATAATAGCTACTTTTTTCATATCAACAATATCGAACTTCAACAATAGAAACAACTCCCTTTATATTATAATAGTATTAATTGTGACTATCTGCCCCTATTGGAGGAAGTGTCTGTCTAAACAAAGAATTTAAACAAACAAATGCCGAACTATATAGACTTGGTATATCGGCGGGCAATCCCCAGCGTGAAATTGGGTACCTGAAGTAAGTAACTTACTTACACAACTTAGACTTTCTGTATCCAATAATGTATACCATTCTAGAGTCTTAATTTTTTGTTTCCATCCTATTGACCTAGATCCCAAAATAAGCAGTAATACCTGATTTTCCCTATATAAATTCTTTCAAAAATCAAGTGACTTATTTTGGCAAAGCAATAAATCCTAATATTCTGCATTATTATCCAATAATGAATCATCCTAATAAAATGAATATTTTGACTTAATTAGAGTATAAATTAATTATATATAGTAAGTCAAGAAAATTTTAATTTTAAAGATTTTACAGAATGTTAATGATAGTCCCTATAAGTAGGGAATTCTGTACGATTCTCAAACAGCCCATATGGATTTTACAGAAATTCCAAAAAAGTCGTTCGAAAAAATGTCAAAAAAGAAGGCTGAGTCTGCGCTTCACTTTCATAATTGCATGACCGTTTCTCTTGTTTGCTGAAGGCGAAAATAAACCCCATTCCATAATGGTGCTTTTCTTCTCCAAATTTCCCTTCTATTGCGTTACGCTCCGCGGCACTGTTACAGACGAGTGTAAAATTACGAATATATCCGGAATAACTTTTTAACCTGGATTCCCGCCATCACATAACGATAAATCGGGTGAAAATCCGATAATATTGGGCTTCATGCCCATTTTTTATTGTTTTTATACTCGTTATGTGTTACAATATACATAACGAGGAGGCGAAAAAATGGCTATCGTCTATCAAACAGATAAGCGATCAGGGATCACCTATGCGTATGAGTCCATTTCATACTGGGATAAGGACAAGCAGCAATCCCGATCTAAAAGGACCTTAATTGGACGGGTTGACCATAATACCGGGGAAATTGTCTCGACAGACGGAAGAGGACGGAAAAGTAATGAGGAGCATACCGTGACAAAAAGGGGTCCTGTTCCATCTGTGCAAACGTCACGTTATTTCTACGGTGCCACTTATCTTCTGGATGAAATCGGTGCCAATACCGGGATTACAGAAGATCTGAAAGCGTGTTTTCCCGACACGTACCGCCAGATTCTATCCATCGCATACTATCTGGTTCTGGAGGACAACGCTCCGCTCTACCGTTTTGAAAAATGGAGTCATTTACATAAACATCCTTACGGTCAAAACATCACGTCTCAGCGAAGCAGCGACCTGTTCGCGTCCATCACCGAAGACGCGAAGTATAAGTTCTTCCAGCTGCAGGGAAAACGGCGGACGGAAAAGGAATTTTGGGCCTATGATATCACCACCATATCCAGCCAGTCTGAACTTTTGAGACAGGTCCAATACGGCAGGAATAAAGAAAACGATCCACTGCCTCAGCTAAACCTGGCGTTGGTGTTCGGCGAAACATCCAACCTGCCGTTTTATTATCGCAAACTGGCCGGTAATATCCCGGATTCCAAGACCGTCAGAAAACTGCTTGCTGATTTGGATATGCTTGGCTTCTCCAAGGTGAAGCTGGTCATGGACAGAGGCTTCTACAGTCAGGAAAATATCAACGCTTTATTGAAAAACCATCTGAAGTTCCTGGTCTCCGTTAAAATGTCTCTTACTTTCGTCCGGAAAGAACTGGATGCCATCTATGACGGCTTTCGATCGTTTGAACACTACAGTGAGAAATACGAGTTATATGCCCGCACGGTCCGGACAACGTGGCATTATACGCAGCAACGTCCTTATAAAGGAGACGCCCTGACACAGTCCAGGCGTATGTACATTCACTTTTATTACAATATTGACCGGGCCGCGGAGGATGAAAAAGCATTTGACCGCAAGTTAATCAACCTGCGTCGTGAATTGGAATCAGGGAAAAGGCTCCCGGAACATGAAAAGCAGTATCAAACGTATTTTGAGACAAAAACCACACCGAAACGCGGGACAAAAGTCACCGTCAAAGAAGAGGCTGTCAACAAAGCCAAGCGATATTTTGGATATTTTGCGCTGATGACCAATGAAACGATGGGCGCCATCGCTGCATTGGAGCTTTACCGCAATAAGGACGTTGTTGAAAAAGCGTTCGGGAATCTGAAGGAACGGCTGAACATGCGCCGCACACTGGTATCATCCGAACAGAGTCTTGATGGGAAACTTTTTGTGGAGTTTGTGGCGCTCATCTATCTTTTTTATATCAAAAAACAAATGCAAGATACCGATTTATTAAAAAAATATACGTTACAGAGCGTGCTGGATCAACTGGATGTTATAGAATACTTTGAAGCGCCAGGGAAAGAACCGCGTATTGGCGAACTTCTTAGCAAGCAAAAAGAGATTTATGGAAAATTAGGTGTTACCCCGCCTACCTCGTTATGAGTAGGCGGGAATCCAGGTTTTAAAGTATCGCCACTTTTCAACCGTTATAGATTATAATCATACTCTCGGAGTTTCCGAAGTGAAAATTATGGAATTGTTAAAAATTTACTGGAAATGAGTGAATTTCATAATTCTTAGCCCTTATCTCGCAAGGACTCGCAAACGTAAAAAAGGAAGTACCTCCCCAAATCTTGTATAATGGTAGTTGACTAAAACATCCCAAAAAGACTGGAGGAATACTTCCCATGACCATTATACGACAACCGAGCTTATTTGGCATCCAAGAACTTTACGAAATGGAACCTACCCAAAAATATGAGGCCATCATTTCCGCAATTGATTTGGATGCCATTCATCATGAAGTTGCCAAAAAATCACGACTTGGCGCGCCTGAAGAGCTAAATTATGCAGCAATGATTATTTCCATTTCAAGAAGAACAGTGAAGGCAAAAACGAATTCTGGTTTGGCTATAAAGGCCATCTGGCGGTTGGTGCATCGAGTCAATATATTTTACAGTCTCTTTTTTCGTCAGGAAATATGAACGACGGAAAAGCCGCTATTCCATTACTGAATGGAATTGATGAATGCTTGCCTCTTTCGGACTTACGTTATCAAACGATGGATGCCGGTTATGATTTTGAACCGATTTATGAGCAAGTGTATCAAATGGGGCAGCAATCCATTATTGCCTATAACAAACGCAATGAATCGGAACCGATTGGTTTCGACAAACATTTTGCCCCGACGTGTTTCCGTGAACATTCGTATCGTTATGATAGTTACGATGCCAAATATAAAACACTGAAGTACACGAGCCCGAAGGAATGCATAGACTGCCCTTTAGCCAATGAAGACATATGCCAAAAAGTGTTCACGATGAAAATCACCAAAGATCTCAGACGATACACAGCGCCGGCCCGGGGTTCCAAAGCTTGGGATGACATCTACAAACGTCGTTCGGCAGTCGAGCGTGTCAATGCGTATTTAAAGGAATTTTTTCAGCTGGGCAATGTTCGTAATCGTACAGAAAAACGCGCCAAAGTTCATTTTGCTATCGTTACCTTGATGTATAATGCTTCAGAATTAGCTGCAGACCGTATCAACGAAGAACTAAACCAACAACAGGCTGCTTAACCATTGCTTTTTGATAGAAAAGAACGCGCTAAGCAGTCCGAATACACGTAGACTCCAGCGGGAGGCAAGAGATAGGCAAGACCCCACAGGGCGTATGCCCGAGGAGGCTTGCCACTCGCCCGCGGAAAGCGAAGTGTATTTGGACTGCGGCTGAATAACAACAATCACAGCGAATAGCTTTTTTAAAAAATCACTTTTAAATATTCTGCAGGTCTTTGTGTTTTTAAAAAGAGCAATTATGAAATTGATTCGAAATAGGTGAGATTTCAGAGAGTGGATACCATTTTCATGTAGTTTTCAAAAAAAGGCATGTAAAATAAGCTTGGTCCATTGTAAGCCTGGAAAACCCCGGACAAAGGGAAAAGTTGAATACTCGGTAAAATACGTCCAGAACAATTTCCTGCAGCGGAAGCATGAACCTTCTTTGGATGCCTGGAACGAAGATGCTTTGGAATGGCTTCGAACGGCGGCAAATCACAAGCCCAATCAAACGACTGGCGTAGCACCTGATGAGCGTTTTAAAAAGGAACAGGACAAATTACAGCCAATTACAGGAATTAAATCTTAAACCGTTACAAAAATGGGAAAAGCACATCGTACATGACGGTTATATCTTGATCAAATCCAAAAGATATTCCGTTCCGGGCCAACCATCATTAAAAGAGGTTCGAATTCGTTGGACAGATAGGGATACCTTTGGAGTATGGGATCACGAGCATAAAGTCACGGATTATGTAGTTGATACCAATCGGAAAAAACCGTTGTTTACCGGCCTGAACATCTACCAAAAATAAAAGGAACTCCTGACGAAGGAGATATGGGTTAGGCGACCTCCCCACAAGTTCAGAAAGCCCCGGATGTAGAAGTTCGATCCCTCGACTATTACGAGAATTTAAAGGAGGAATCCGATTTATGTAAGCAATAGATGACCTGTATGAACGATGTTTACAGCTTGGGTGGAAGTCGGTGGTTCAAGACCTCGACACCATCTTGGAACAGGCTTCTAGTAAAAGTATAACATATACCGAATTTTTAAGCACGATTCTTTAACATGAAGAAGGTTTTTAAAAAGAGGCATCTTGGACTCAAAGAGTCAAAAAAGCAAAATTTCCACTTGTGAAATTCATAACAGAGTTTGATTTTACAATTCAAACCAGTGTCAGTGAAAAACGTATTCGTGATCTTATTTCGCGTTCTTTTTATCGGGATGGGAACAATATTTTACTTCTGGGACCTCCTGGGGTAGGAAAAACTAATTTGGCCGTCGCCATTGCCCTGGAAGCCATTGATCAAGGAGAAACAGCCCTGTTGATCCGGGCTGATGACTTTATCGAAGCCGCAAAGGGGCTACGGAGCTCAATCAAGTCAAAAAGTTCCTGCGACAATAAGCGCGGCCTACCATTCTAATTATGGACGAGATTGGATACGCTCCATTTGATGCCACCAGTGCCCAAATCATGTTTCAGGTGGTCTCTAAACGGCATGAGGAAGGCTCCCTCATTATTACCAATAAATCTGATAGTGAATGGGGAGATATGCTTGGCAGTTCCATATTGGCAACGGCTATTCTGGACAGACTTCTGCACCAGTTCTGTTTATTTACAACATCAGGGGCTACTCCTACCGTCTGAAAGAAAAGATCCAAGCGGGTGTTGTACCGTCAAAAGCAGAAACGGGGGGCTATGATTATCAAGTACAGTATGCATTATGACTAGGATCAAGATCAGTGGTTAGTTGAGCTGCTGGGAAGGGAATACGCCCTCCATTGCGGAGAAAGTTTTGAACTATACATTGGGTTAAAATCCATTCCCTGTCGACTGGAATTAGCAGACAAGTGGTATGTCATTATGGGAGATGCACGTTTTGATTTACGGGAGAATAACCAATACCTGATTAATTTATAGGAAAGGTGCCCACAGCCAACCCGCCAGCCGGCGGCGAAATTTTGGTGAAGGAGGTGGGTTAACCCACCTCCTTCACCAAAATTCTGGCTATACTCTAAAAAAGTAAACCGGCTATATTATAAAATTTTCCTTAACAACAGTGGCCTATAAGAAGTTATTTTGTATATAAGATAGGGTTAGACGCTATTCGATTGATTTTTTCTTGATCAACCAAGTATTCCAGATGGGCCAGCGTTTCCGAAATGGCAAAGCGCCATTGATGGGCATTTAATTCTTTTTCAGCAAAAAGCTCACCTGCAATTTCAGATCCTGATTTTTGGGTCGCCAAATCGGCAATTTTATTTAACCGGTTCTCGTGATGCTCGATTAATTCATCGATTCTCTTGTTCACCTCATCAATGATCCCACCATGGCCTGGCCAAGCCCGTGATATAGACAACTGTTTCAAATCTTTTAGGGAGTTCAGGTAATCCTCGAGTGGTCGATCACTTCCGCCAGGCCAAAGACTGATATTTGGTGTTATCTTATCCAGTATCATGTCACCAGCTAGTAAAATATTTTCATCTTCCTGATAGAAACAAAGATGTCCCTGACTATGCCCTGGTGTTTCAAGGATTCGCCAAGCCCGTCCGTCCAAATTCCAATTTTTTTTGGTAATCGAATTCACTGTCGCATAGGGTTGTACTCTTTCGGTGATATTTTCTAAGTTATTCAAGATCGCCTTTCGAAGCTCTTCATTTACTCCATGATTGGATAGAAGTTTATTCACATCAATGGCCTGGATATCATTTTTCATAAATGCTAATTGAAACATTTTGCGGTCTGTATCACTCATCCATACATTTGCATTTGTTTTTTCCTGCATCCATCCGGCAAGTCCGGAATGATCCGGATGAAAATGGGTAATTATAATGGTATGGATGTCATCCGGCTTAATAGCAAGTTCCTCAAAAACTTCTTCCCAGGCTGCTTTCGCTTTCTTATAATTAAGTCCAGTATCGACTAACGTGTAACCGGATTCATTTTCCATTAAATAACAATAAACATATTTCACCGGAAACGGTACAGGAATACCGATGCGGTGGATCCCCTCTTTCAAGCGAATTAATCTTGACAGGTGCTCTTTTTCCATTATACTTATTCCCCTTTAAACACAGGGGCTCTTTTTTCCTTAAAAGCCTCCAGCGCTTCAACCCTGTCAGAAGTCGGAATGATCCGATCATACGCTTGTGACTCTATTTTCAAGCCAGTATACGTATCAGCATTCGCACCATTATTAATGGCATATTTTGCCTGAGCAACTGCGAGTGGACCATTGCCTAAAATTTCTTCAGCAAGGGAATTAACTTCATTCAATAAATCATCCCTTGGAACCGCTTTATTAATCACGCCGGAAACAACGGCTTCTTCCGCTTTAAATCTTCTGGCAGTCAGAATCCACTCTTTTGCTCTAGAGATACCTATCAATCGGGTTAGTCTTTGGGTGCCTCCACCCCCAGGAACAATTGCCCAGCTTACTTCAGGAAGGCCTACTACTGCATCCTCTGCTGCGATACGGAAATCACAAGCCAGAGTTAATTCAAAGCCACCACCAAGGGCATAACCGTTGATTGCCGCAATAGAAGGTTGTGGCAACTCTTCCAGTGTGATGAAGACGTCTCTTATCTTGTTTACATTTCTTTTGACTTCTTTCTCCGATAATGTTCTTCTCTCTTTTAAATCTGCCCCGGCACTAAAAGCCTTATCTCCTGCACCAGTAATCATAACGACCCGTACATCCTTGGAAAGTTTGATATCTTCTAATACATCAGCTAATTCGACTAATGCCTGGTAATTAAAGGTGTTCAACTGTTCCGGCCGGTCGATTGTTATTTCAGCAATGTAATTATCAATTTTTACTTTTATATGTTCCATTACCTCACCTTTCCTGCTAATCATACTTTTTTTGAAATAAAAGACATAGGGAAAGGATCCCTATTTCCATTAAGAATAGGCACTTGGGAATGGGTTGATAGCCTGATGACGGTTTGGCGTTATTTCTTGATCGGGTGGTCCCTTAAAAGTTGAGTCGAAAAAACGGACAGCAGGTAGTGCAAGTAGTTGATGAATTTCTCCAAAAAGTTCATAAGCTTTTGTTCCTGACCAATAGGAAGGTTGCAAATCGATAGGGAATCCAGGATCTTCAAATAAAAACTTTCTAAATTCATGGACGAGCGAAGTCCTTTCTATAAAACATAACTCATTTGTCAATTGATCGTTAAATGCTTTTTCCCTTAATTTTTCTAATTTGTCTATATAACTATCAATGAAAAAATTATATTGTTTGGATATCCTTTTCAGATCCCAACCTTTATTTATAATTTTTTCTGTGGATGGGGAAACGATCTCCGATGAAGTCAAAAAAGTGACATTATCTTCCAACTCATATGTGTGTATTAGATTTTTCACTTGCTTTTCGACTGGATTAGGGTTAATCCATGTACTATTTGAGATTAATCCAAAACCCAACCAGTTTAATTCTTTTCTTATTTGGTTTCTTAATTCCCTTTTTTCTTCAGGAAAAGAATAAGTTAGTATTCGCCATTTCTTATCCCACATAAAGTTTCTCGACGTATAAACTCTATGTACACCATCAATGACATTTCGTTTACCTTCATCTGTAAGAGAATAATAACTTTTATTCTTCACTTTTCTTGTTTTTAAGTAATTTTGCTTTACCATCCTGAAAATTGCCCCACGCACAGAGGATTCCGATATACCAAACCTGTTCATTAGCTGAACTAAACTACCAACCCATATTTCTCCATCATAATGTTGAATATATTCTCCAAATAACGTAAACATTAGTGATCTTGGTTTCACGTTTTTGCACCATCCATTTTATAATGATGTGGCTATTTTATCACATCCTAATCTGTTTTTCATTGTGTTTACCTTTAAGCATTTAACATTGGTCTTTGATCACTATCAGTTGTATGTTTATCTTCCTCTAATACTTGTCTAATATTGTCAGGTATATGTTCTGTTTTTATCCCATGTTCTGACTGTTTTACCCAGCCCCTTATTTCATAGCCACGTCCCATTACTGTCTCACCTCTGGCAATGATATGACGGAATTTTATTGTTTTGCTTGTTAACTTCTCTACCTCTGTATGAATGGTAATAATGTCATCATACAGTATGGGGTTTTCAAAAGTACATTGAGCGTCAAGAAGTGCTACAATGGTATTATGTTCTTTTTCCAGATAGGCCGGAGAAATATTGCAATCCCGAAAAAATTGGTGACCAGCTATATCAAACCATTTAAAGAAATTCGGATAATAAACAATTCCTGCTTTATCTGTATCTCCCCAATTCACACGTAAATTGATACTGTTTTTTCTCATAAATTGCCTCCTACTCTGGCTAAAATTCATGTTAATAGATGGCGTGACCTTCAATTCCCTCTAAAAGCCGGAATTTTATCCACTTTATTTGGTTAAATACCGATTAATGAACAACCATGGATACTTATTCCTTTCCACAATTTCCTTATCTTTTTCCCGCATCTATAGATCTTTAAAAATAGCGATATCGTTTTTCGATATCGCTATTCAAACGATGGATATTCACCCTAATTACTTTCCAGTCCACTGAGCCTCACGCTTATCCAGGAATGATTGAAGTCCCTCTTGTGCGTCATCAGAACGGAACAATAGATTTTGTAGTTCACCTTCATAGCGAATGGCGGCATTTAATGGCATTTCTTTTCCGTTCATAATCGATAGCTTAATGTTACTAGCGGCATAGGAGGCACTATTGACAATCTTCTGCGCATACTCCTGTGTTTTTTCGCGAATTTCTGCTTGCGGATAAAGACGGTCTACCAGCTTAATGTCATGTGCTTCCTGCGGGCTAATAGCCTCTCCAGTCAGGTTCATGTCGAGTGCTTTGGAGTGGCCAACTTGACGTGCCAAACGCTGTGTACCACCCGTTCCTGCCAATACACCAAGCCCGATTTCCGGCAAGCCAATTTTCCCTGCTTCATCACCCATGAAACGCATGTCACATGCAAGTGCCATTTCCAAACCGCCACCTACTGTATGACCTTCCAGGCAGGCGATCCACACTTGAGGTGAACGCGCAATTTTATCCAATGTTTCATTACAGTACAGACAGAATTGCGTTTTAAATTTTGGATCCGAATTTTTCAGAAACTGGACGTTAGCCCCTGCCGAGAAGAACTTCGGCATATCGCTCATTAGGATGGCTACCTTGATATCCTCGTCAAAGCGGATGTCATCAATGGCTGCATTTAGCTCCTGATAATATTCCAAGTCATATGCGTTCGTTTTGTTAACATGAATATGAACCTCCGCTACCCCGTCTGCTTTTGTAACTGTCAGTTGTTTGTTTTCAGTTGTTGTGGTCATTCTTTTTTCCTCCTTTAAAATGTTTAGTCTACGTGTTACCATCCATATTATTTTGCATAAACAACATCTTCATTGAAAGAAATGCTGTTAATTTCTTCATTAAATAATTCAATCAAACTGGTGTTTTTTTCAATAATCTCTAAATGTCTCAGCCGGTCATCATTTTCCCAGTAAAGAAGCCAATCGTATGCTTCTTTTTTTGCTTCATTAAAATCTCTTTGAAATTTCACTGGGACATTCCCTTTATCATTTGCCAGCTGATTACACCAGCTTCTGGCATAGGTAATATTGTCTTTCTGCTCTTTTACCATTTTAGTGATCGTTTTTGTAGAGTATGGTGAATTCGCCACAACATCCAAAATAACCTTCGACGTTGCGTTCGTTATAAATAAGGAAGCAATCAGGGAAATCCAATCTTCAGTGTCCATAGCGGTTGAAAAAGCTTTTCCAGTTTGGTTTTTGATTTCAATTTTTCTCTTTTTTCCGTGTTTCAACTCCTCTACCCAGTTATAAAGTAATCTTGCATGACCAAGCTCAGACTGCGCCATGGCAACAGATGATAGTGATGCTTCTAAATTCGGACCACTGACACCAATTTCTACAAGATGGTCACCCATGATAAATTTGTTATCTGCAATCGTTTCCAATAGTTCAATTAGTACATCATTTTCAGTATTAACCATTATTTCACCCCTTCCTGTTCGAAGAGTCCATCTGGAGCCTTGACCTTAATCAGATGATTCTGACGAACGACATGCATTTCTGACCAATCCTGCTCATCATAGATTTTTTGAGCGTAAACGGTTGCTATATCGTCATCCGGGGCTTCAAAAGAGCCGATCTGAATAAGGTTATCTCCCCGTTGTAGTCTGGTAAACACATCATAACTTCTTAATTGCTGATAATCTGTCAAGCTCTCACGCCCCATCGCCTTAATTGTTTCTTTCCTTCTTCTGTCAAGTTATCTACGGTCCATGCAGGTTCCCATACAACATTTATTTCAACATTTTCGACATTATCTTCTTCAAGTAATCGGTCGCGAATATCGCTTTCAATCCAATGCATGCATGCACATCCGGTTGAAGTATAGGTCATCTTGACATGTAGTGTCGTGTTGTCTTGATTAATTTCATAGATTAGACCCATATCTACCACACTTATAGGAAATTCGGGATCCATTACTTCTTTTAACGCATCCCAATAACGCTGGGTGGAAGTAGCTGCAATCTGTTTACTCATTTCCGTTCCCTCCATTTCTCATATTCTCTAATTCTTTGACACCCTTTTGAATTCGTTCAACAAATTCATTATTATTAGGTCCGCGTTCTTTAAAACGCTCGATCGCCCCGTCCCAAGTATCTGGCTGGTCATATAACCATTTTCTGTTCTCTACATCAAATTTGCATGGGAATGGAACATCAATGACATATTTTTCTTGCGCTTCATCATAATGCGCAGGAACTTTTACACCAATCGATTCACAGAATGGAACCGCTGTTGACATGAACTTCTGGCGTAAGCCATCATTCGATCTGCCTTTTAATTGGTAATCAAGCTGTGCCGAGCGGCTTTTCAAATTATCAGCGACTCCAAAAAATTCAAGTGACATTAAAAACATCCAATCGACAGCTTCCTGTACCTGCTTTGCGGTTTCTTCGTTCTTCATTCCCTTTTTCATAATTGTCTCACCATTACGCAGGTGGAATAACTCTTCTTTATCCACTTTTACCAGAGCTCTTTTCCACGGACCATAAGATGTGTGTTCAAATGCATCACCAAGTAGTGTATATCCCGCTCTGTCAAATAACGCATTAAACACGCCCAACTCAATCCAGTTATTGAGCTTAAAATCGAATGCATATGGATTCTTCCAACGGTGTGGTTCTCTTTCATACAGTAGTTCTTCTTTATCCACCCCAAGGTCTTCAAGTAGCCTATAAGCTATGTGTGCGTGCCCAATCTCATCCTGCATAACCGCCAATGCCGTTATTTTTAAATTTAAGTTAGGCGCTTCATTGTAAACAGTCAGTAATGGAGGAACACTTAAAAGCTCAGTATCACCAACAATATTAAGTGTTTGTTTTAATGCTTTTTTGTACTCTTCATTCATATCTTCTGGTAATTCAACAACAAAGCCTTTCTTAATCTTCTCCATTAAAACATTTGAGTCCATCGTAGCCTCAGCCAACCCAGTCACCACCCCTTAATATGTTTTTTGCACTTTCGTATTTAATCCATACTATATATTGTTTTCTGCCTATTGTCAATAATTTTTATTATGTTTTCAGATTTGACGTCTTAATAACATAATAAATTTGGGGTCAACACCAAAATCAATAGTTGAAATATATGGACAAATATGTTATTGACAACTGGCTAGCGGAGGGAAAACACGGAGACTCCTGTGGGAAAGCGCAGAGTGAAGACCCCGCAGAAAAAAGCGAACTTCTTTTTTCGAGGAGGCCGAGCTCAAGCCCACGGAAAGCGTAGTGTTTTTCCGTAGCGGTTGCCTCTATCAATTTAAATCCGGTTTGTCAAACATAGATTTTGGTGAAGAGCCTAAATCTGGCTGCTAATTATCATGTTCTTCCTTGAGCCAAGTTCGGTATCATGTCGAGTTTTCGCCCATTTTGTAAAAGAATTTAATCTCGATCTATAATAATGGATTATACGCTTTTTAAGGGAGTGTTTTCTTCTAAGGGATTTTTATGTAAATGGGTAAGGGGATTGTGGTGAAATGACAAAGTGGGATCAGAACTGTCTTAGTTGAGATGAAGCAGTTCGTTCGATCAATCAAGTGGACCTATACGATGTATAGAACGAACTGCTTATTTTAGTTATAATGCTTAATACTTAAATTCCAGCTTCATATACCTTTCCATCACGAACCTTATCAAATGTTTCTTTTGCCCTATGAAGAATATTATCTTTGTTTTTGAGTAAGTCGTAAGCTGAAAGGGCCATCGTGCTTGCGGCAAGATGCATGCCTTTATATCCGATTTGGGTTCCGAATGAAGCGGTGGCCTGCCAGGAGTGTAGAGCGGTTCCTAAAGGTGCGCATGTTGTGGTAACCATGCCTGTTGGTACAATCCAGCTCACATCACCGACATCGGTAGACCCGGGCATCGATGAACCTGCTTGATAGGGCTCAAAAGAAACGGAAGTCGGCAGTAATTCTTCTATTGATTTTTCAGTAGATGGTAGTGTTTTTGCAAGACTTTGGGCAAATTTCTGCTCCTCCTCTGTATATACCAGCGAATTACTTTCCTGCATATTTTCATACATTAATTCATTCAGAGGGTCATTTGGCAGGGTATCATAAGCAAACGCCAAAATCTCGGAATCTACTTCTGTTTCATTCATCAGTGCTGCGCCTTTGGCAATATTTTTTACTCTACGAAGGATTTCTTCCACATCTTCCTTTGACCGTGCTCGAAGAAAATACCAGACCGTGGCGGCCTCCGGGACGATATTCGGTGCCAGCCCTCCATTCGTAATGGTGTAATGCATGCGTGTGCCATCCGGAACATGTTCACGCAAGTAGTTTGTCCCAATATTCATTAGCTCGACACTGTCAAGGGCACTTCTTCCTGCTTCAGGGGACGCAGCTGCATGTGCTGGCTTTCCCTTGAAGTGAAATTTAACCGAAACCATGGACTGCATGCTTTTATACATGACGGCATTGTTTGTCATTGGATGCCAGGTTATGGCACTATCAAGGTCGTCAAAGACACCTGCTTTAGCCATGTATGTCTTTCCGGATAACACTTCCTCTGCTGGACAACCGTAATAGCGGATGGTCCCTTGAATTTTTCCCTTTTCCATGATTTCTTTCAGAGCAATAACCGCTTCTACACCCGCCGTTCCAAGAAGATTGTGGCCGCATCCGTGTCCGGGGCCATTTTTGACCACTTCTTCTTTAACCGGACTTCTCTTTTGTGAGAGCCCTGGGAGGGCATCAAATTCACCAAGGATGCCGATCACCGGCTTGCCCTGACCGTACTCTGCTACAAATGCTGTGTCGATATTATCTACTTGATGCTTAATGCTAAATCCAGCTTCTCTCAATGCATTTCTTTGTAATTCACTCGCATATGCTTCCTCATAAGCAGTTTGCGGATGGTCCCAAATATCCTGTGCCATGGCTGTATAAATTTGTTTATTCTGTTCAATCCATTCAATGATATTTTCTTTACTCAATTGTGTTCACTCCTTATTTATACCTGTTTTTCTCTTTACGTCTTTCTAGCTTGAAGACAGATTAAGACTGTCAGTACAATGCAGAATAGACACTAATACCTTGAAAAATAACAATCCCAATAACGCTTGAAGCAATTATCCAAACAATACTGCTGTTAGCAAGTTCCACTGGCTATTGCATCTGTTTCACCTCTTTTCTTTTTAAGATGGTTCTCAACAGTTGGTCGATGCCATGGATCAGATAAATCATACATGACGACCGAAGTTGCCTTATTGCCTTCGTCTGTAATGGAATAATGGCTAAGCATCCAAATCATCCATTCATTTGGGTTTTGTCTCTACTTACCAATACGACAGATGATTTGGATTTTCCTTTTTTTAAATATTTGTCGAATTATGCTCCCCCGTCAATTGTAACTGAACCAAATGTTTAAAACTGGGAAGACCTGATTAGCAAACCAGACTGTTGGTGATCGAGTCTCCGAGAACTTACTTCGGGCGACTAAAATTGCAAAACAGTTTGATTCAACTAAGTTGTTGAAGGAGAATTAAAAATTTTCTTTTAGATGGCATGCAAGTTGGATTTGCAAAAAATCTTTTGGGTCATTCAAGTTCAAATTTAACAATTGCTCAATTTTTTTCAGGCGCTGGTAAAGTGTGTTGATATGTATGTGAAGTTTTTCAGCGGCTTGAGTTGCGGATTTGTTACAGGCAATGTAGGTATCCAAAGTTTTTTCCAAATCCTTTGTTTTTCCCGTGTTTAATTGTAGAGGACCTAATGTTTCATTTAAAAATGCTGCAATTTCTTTTTTGGATTGGTTTAAAAATAAACGGTTCACACCAATTTCATTGTATTGTATAAAATTTACATATTTTTGAGAGCTTAAATAAGAAAGAGCTTTATTGGCTTCGTCGTGGCTTACCGCGATGTTTTCGATTCCCCGATACGGATTACCTGCACCCGCATGCAATTGAGAGTATTCATTCGTTTGCCATCTTGCTACAATAGAGCGAATGGACTCCGATATTTTTATGACTTCTGACGGGGATGAAATAGAGACCAATAATGTAGCCTTGTTATAAAAACCGTATATTAAAATATCATAGCGCTGGAGAGCCTTTTTAATTTTTGTTACCAACCGGTGGATATCCGACTCCTGCTGTTGAAGATCACGTGATTGAGAGATTTCAAACAATGATACAAATAAAAATTGTGACATGTCCAGTCCATATTCTCTCCCCCTTGCAAACAGGGTGTCCGAATCATGGTTTTGCAACAATTCGTTAAAATACTCATGGGTTTTTTTGTAATAAACTTCTGCCAAAGTATGCTTTTTAACCAGCTCAAGGGTTAGTGCTGTCCCGCCTTGTTCGATGGCGATTTGATCCATACGTGTGAAAGGGGCCTCCGTAAGGGTGACAATTAAACACCCCAGAAAAACGGTTCTATTGACTAACGGATAAAGATAATAGTTTTGACCATAGGATGTCACAAACAGAGGTTCTTGCCTATCAGAGAAAAATTTTGATATCTCTTCCATACTAAAGGCCGAGGATTGTCCGGAACGTTTCGGGTAAAACTCTCCCTCCAAAAAATTAATAAAGGAAGTTGATGAGGTCATCATTCCGTCCAAAGCTGTAACAATGGATTCAGTCCCCTCGTTTTGTAGAGAGAGTCGGGTTAATGTATCATGGATTTGATTTCCTTTCAAAAGTAATTCATTTTTCTCTTTTAACTGCACACTTAACCCAGTCACCTCTTTTAAGCTTTTCGTCACTTCTGTATACAATTGTGCATTTTGAATGGCAATGGCCGCTTGTCCTGCAAAAACTTCAAGTAAATGAAGGTCCCGGTTGGTCAGTTTTCTTTGTTTGTAGACATGAATAGTCATCACTCCGATGTGTTTTTCACCGATTGATACCGGTGCACACATCAAAGCATTCGGCATGTTATTTCCAATAAGTGCTGCATGAAGATAATAGAAATTATTGTCGGATATATTATCCATGTTCTTATAAATTTCCTCAATGGAATGATAAATTCTTGCTGTTCCGTCCTGGTAGGTCTTCCCTGTAACCGATTCTCCAATTTTTGTCTTAAAAAATTGAATGTTTTTTTTAAGGCCGGAAGATGCTTTTGGAACCAACAGGCCCGTTTCAGGATCATAAAGCTGCAGATAACATGCATCTCCGCCGGAAATAACTGTCCGGGTGTTGGTGACGATTTTTGTCAGCAACTCATCCAGGTCAAGGGAGGTAGTAATTGAACGGATGCCTTCAATTAATTTTTCTAATTCTGCATCTTTCATTTTCTTTACCCCTATTTTTATAAATAATGTGAGAATATACATTTAATTAAAGTTTATTATATAGAAACGAACATTGCAACAATGTTCTTATTCTTTGTATAATTAACATGAGATAGAATTTTTAGAATTATAGAAAGGAAGTGACCTGCTTTTTAAGGAAAGTGGTCTTATGAGGGTAAAAACAGCAGTCGGACGCATTGAAAATGGTGATGGCGACAAAGGTTAAGAAATAGTTTAATAAAATGGGAGGTATTAATCTTGGAAGAAGTACTGCAATTAGCAAATAGTTTACCACTTTGGATTCTTGCTTCGCTGGTAGTTGGCTTTGTTATATTTCAGGCAATTATGTTTATCCGACTTTGTTCAAGAACAAGTTCATCTGTTGGAATGACTTCCACAGAGGTCAGAGCCGCTATAAGAGCGGGAGCGATCAGCTCCTTAGGACCTTCTCTGGCAATCGTATTTGTAGCTATTGCCATGATTACACTAATAGGAGA
The DNA here is from genome assembly GCF_042679865.1 of Lentibacillus salinarum. NCBI lineage: Bacteria > Bacillati > Bacillota > Bacilli > Caryophanales > Bacillaceae > Lentibacillus > Lentibacillus salinarum. The sequence goes on from NZ_JBHTNH010000003.1 coordinate 152,495, forward strand.
CCCGGTTACTTTAATGCGAATTGGGATTATTGGAAATGCGTCTATAGAAACTGTAGGTGCCAGCCTTGGTGCACAAGCAGCCGGAGCTGATCTCGGATCCGCTGGCTTTACTGAGCAGACTTTTACAGCTGCTGTTTGGACAATGTGTCTTGGTGGCATGGGTTGGTTATTATTCACAGCTTTGTTTACAAAATCACTTGGAAAAATACAAGATAAAGCTGTTTCTAAAAGCAAAAATGTAAACGTTTTAACTGCTGTCTCAACTGCAGCGATGATAGGAGCCTTCAGCTATCTTGGAGGTAGAGAAATGGTTAAAGGCTTTGATGAATCAATTGTGCTGGTTGTCGCATTTGGCGTCATGCCAATCATTATTTGGGTCGCAAATAAGTTTGGATTTAGTTGGTTAAAAGAATGGTCACTTGGATTGGTGATCATGGTTGGATTAACAGTAGGATACTTCATATCTTAATAAGAAAGGTAGGGGAAGATGTAATGTCCATCAGTAATGAGAGCAAAAATTTAGAGCCTAATAAAGGTGGTATAGAGACAAGGCAAGTCGCGAATACGAAAATGATAGATTTTGAAACATTTCATGACAAATCCCATTTCTGGGGCCGTTTGACGCTTTGGTCAGTTATCATTTTAACGTTAATGGTACCTGCTTATCTTTCATTTGTTCTCGGCTACCATCCCGGATGGAATGTAATTCTTGCAGGTTTCACTGCTTATGCATCCATTGTTGCACTTGTATGGGCAATTGAACCTATCAGTTACTACCCGGTTTTAGGTGTATCCGGAACATATATTGCTTTTCTAACCGGTAATATCGGAAATATGTGCCTTCCTTGTGCATCAGTTGCTCAAAGCGTTGTTGGTGCGGAACCCGGGACAAAAAAAGGTGAACTTACCGCGACACTTGCCATAGCTACAGCCTCTCTTGTAAATATTATCATCCTTATATTCGTTATACTTGGGGGGTCTTATCTTATATCACTAATGCCGGATTCTGTCGTGGATACATTTCGATTTGTCCTTCCCGCTATATTTGGCGGAGTCATCGCGCAATTTGCAATTCGTAAACCTATATGGGGAGTAGTTGGAATAGCCTTTGGATTATTCGTGAATATCGGACCGGTACCACGTGCTTTACAAACCTTTTTATGCATACTTGGAACAGTCGTTGTTTGTATGCTTTTGGAAAAAATAAAAGGGCAAAAAGGAGAAGTATAAATTAGTGGCTGTTAAATAACTGTATACAGTGCTAAAAAATAATAGTGATTTTTTACAGCCTGAAAGCACATTTTTGATCATATCATGTAAAAAAATACAAAAAAATATCCTAGAGGATCTTTTCAAGGTTCATAGTCAGGAAACTGGATGGAAATGACCGTGTCACTTGAAGGCATGCCAATATGTGGCCAAGCCCGTTGTTCGCTTGCCTTCTCCAAATTTCCCTTCCATAGCATTTCGCTATACAGCGCCCTGGCATTCAATCTGTTTTGGAAGTCGATCCTCTTGTACATTTTTGGAAGGGCTACCTAACTTTGAACCAATTAGCCGGATGTCGCGCTCCTTGCAGTATTGACGGTTCTCGGCACACTGCTTAACAAGGCAAACATTCAAAAAGAGGATGGTGTTTCGCCATTATTCCTTTTCCAGTTTATTTTCTCGCTTGTCCTGCATGGTAAGAATCTTTATCGTATCTTTGATTCAGGCCACATACAAGATGCGCCTGAAAAGAATACGGTCTATCGCTTACTCCGTGTTCTATATACTCTTAAATAAACAGTCAGCAATACTATTTTGCTGACTGCTTTCATTCTTTATTAGCTTGTAAATCATTTAACACGCTTTTATCCCTTCATACCTAGTTACCTCTAATTTCTTCCATCATTTTTATTAAATGTACAATAAAACGATTAACCGGAACTGAAATCTGATACAAATCAGCTTTTTTAACGATAGCTCCATTTAGAAAGTCAATTTCTGTTTTTCTTCTGTTCACCATATCCTGATGCATTGAAGGAAGATGATTCCCCGACATTTTTAGATCAAAAACGGCTGTTATCATATTCATAATACTATCCTTATTTAGATAAATCTCTTCCTCTCCTGCAACTAAGATAATTTCATCGATAATTTCATTGATCACATCATTTATTTCACTATAGCTGCCAACCGCGCTCACAGTATCTCTCATTAATGTACAAAGTGTGTTAAGTACACAATTAAAGGCTACTTTATTCCAAATACTCACTGATACATTTGCTGATATCTCAACGTTCATTCCTGCTTCGTTCATTATATATGCAACTTCTTGTATTTCCTTTGTTTCTTCCCTATCGGCCTGCATAATTTGAACCCTTCCTGAACCCAAGGCCTGGATTTCCCCTGGTCCAAGCAACTCAGTTCCAAAAGTTGTAACACCCGCTATTATTCTATTCCTCGGCACATATTTTTCTAATGTTTCAATGTTTCCCAAACCGTTTTGCAAGGTTACTACTCTTGTATTTTCGCCAATTAGCTTTTGACACCTATTAACCATGGATTCCGTATGCATTGCCTTAGTGAAAACAATTAACAAGTCAACCTTATCTCCTGCTTCTTCTGGTATGCAAGCAGTTATTTTTTGATTATGAGTTCCGCTTTCATTTATGATTGTTAACCCGCGGTTGTTAATCGTTTCAATATGCTCCTTCCAATTATCAACCAATAAAACGCTATTCCCAGACTCGTCTAACATTGAACCAAATCGACATCCCATCGCTCCAGAACCTGCTATAGCTATATTCACCATGCATCCCTCCATACATTCATCTAAAAAGCATATCTTTTTAAAGTAGTCTTCAATAGGAGGCTTCAATCGTCATTTATACTTAATTCTCTATGTCACAGTTAACTATCCCCAACTAAACCATTTCCATAAGCAATAAATTGGGGTATTTTAAAAATTCAATTATCTTTTTCAAAAAATAGGAAGCCATTGCGCCGTCAATTATTCGGTGATCAAAACTCAAACTTAACCCCACCATGTCTCTTACTTCAATTTGATTATCGTCCAAGATGACAGGCTTTTTCTGAATTCGGTGGACACCTAAAATCGCTGCTTCTGGGTGATTGATTACCGGAGTACCGAATAACCCCACACCAGTTGAACCAATATTAGTAATCGTGAATGTACCTCCGCTCATCTCATCTAAAGTTAAATTCTGGTCTTTGGATTTCTCGGCTAAATTAGTAATTTCGTCTGCAATTTTCAGCATATTTTTAGAGTCAGCGGATTTTATGACGGGAACCATTAACCCTTTTTCTGTATCTGTTGCTACTCCGATGTTGTAATTATACTTCAGAACGATTTCCTCAGTGCTGTCATCCATAGAAGAATTTAAGTATGGGAATTCCTTTAAAGCAGGTATCACAGCCTTAATGATGAAAGGTAAATAAGTTAAATGAATCCCTTGTTGTTTTGCTGTTTGAGACAATTGCTTTCGTAAATTTACTAAATTAGTCACATCAACTTCCTCAAGTATCGTTGAATGGGCAGCAACAGTCGTTGAAGTTGCCATTTTATTAGATATGCTTCTTCTAAGTCCTTTTAATGGTATCCTTTCTTCAACAACCTCTTTTTGCTGAGTAAGAAAACTCTGATTCTTATTTTGTAATCCGGTTGTCTCAGAAATTTTTTCTTTCCTTTGGATCGTATTGTTTTTGTTTTCAGACCCTTCGTATAAATCCTCTTTTAGCACTCTCCCGTTTTTCCCACTGCCTTTTATCTCGTGAAGATCAATATTCATTTCTCTAGCAAGTCTTCGAACAGAAGGTGCAGCAATTGCCCTTTTTCTATGGGCCGGTGTCGCTACTGGCTCAATAGATTCAGGACGTAATTTGTCTTCAGTGTTCATTTCAGTATTGTTTGATTCCTTTTGACCTGATGATTCTTGAGAACCTTCAGTTTCAAAGCTGATAATAACTGTGCCTACATCAACTACATCTCCTTCATTAAAATGGATATCCTTCACCGTACCATTAACAGGAGAAGTGATCTCAATAAGTGCTTTATCTGTTTGTATTTCCGAAATAGGCTGCTCCTCTTCTATTTGTTCTCTTCTTTCAACCAGCCATTTAACAATTTCACCTTCCGCAATTCCTTCCCCTACGTCAGGTAATTTAAATTCGTAAACCATTCTTTCTCCTCCCATCTATTAAAATGTTAGTACTTTTTCGACAGCACTCGTTAATCGCTGCGTATTAGGCAACCATTCATTTTCTACTTGAGGAAAAGGGTATGGAGTGTCGAAGCCGGTAACCCTTTCTATAGGACACTCCATGTATAAAAAGGCTTCTTCCATAATTCTTGTAGCAATTTCACTTCCAAAACCTCCTGTTTTAACAGCTTCATGCATGACAATTCCCCGACCTGTTTTTGTAATTGAATCTGTGATGGTTTTCATATCAAGAGGAGCCAAAGAGCGTACATCAATGACTTCAATAGAAAGGCCTTTTTCTTTTTCTAATTGTTCTGCAGTATCTAAGGCGACTGGCATCATAGCTCCCCAGCTAATAATAGTTAAATCTTCCCCTTCCAATGCTACACTTGCCTCTCCGATTGGAATCTCGTACATTTCTTCAGGAACTTCCTGTTTGATGGATCGGTATATTCGCATCGGCTCAAAAAATACTACTGGGTCCGGGTCTTTAATTGCAGATAGCATAAGACCCTTAGCATCGTACGGATTACTTGGAATAACCACTTTCAAACCGGGAGTATGTGCAAAGAATGCTTCATAACTGTCGCAATGTAATTCCAAGGCATGTACCCCGCCGCCATAAGGACCACGGATTACCATAGGGGCAGAAAAGCTTCCTTGCGATCTAAAACGAACCCTAGCTGCCTGGGAACATATTTGATCCATTGCTGAATAAATAAATCCCATAAACTGCATCTCAACGATTGGTTTCATACCATTAACTGCTAGCCCAATTGCAGTTCCAACTGTTCCTGATTCCGCAATTGGTGTATCTATGACCCTATCTTCCCCGTATTTATCCTGCAGTTTATCAGTAACACGGAATACACCACCATTTTTTCCTATATCCAGCCCCAACATCATAACATCAGGATCTTGGCCCATTGCCTGATCTAAAGCTTCATTAATCGCCTGTACAATTGTTTTATTCCCCATAATTATCCTCCCTAATTGGTTAGTGTAAAGTCTTCTTTTACTTCTTGCTGAGCCTTTATTAAGTCATCTGATTGAGTTTCGTATACATGTTCAAATATATCAGCTAAAGTTGTTTTTTGTTCTGTTTCCGCTTCCCTAACAGCTTCATTGATGATTTCTTTCATTTTCTCTTTTGCTTCTCCATCTTTTTGTTCACTCCATAAGCCACGTTTTACCAAAAATTGTTTATATAATTCAATCGGATCACGCTTTTGCCATTTTTCAGTTTCTGACTCCTCCCGATATCTTGTTGGATCATCTGAAGTAGTATGTGGCCCAATCCTATAAGTCAATGCTTCAATTAACGTTGGTCCTTCTCCGTTTCTTGCCCGAATAGTTGCTTCTTTTGTAACTTTGTGAACCGCTAATACATCATTGCCATCTACACGGACACCCTCCATCCCATACGCGACTGCCTTTTGAGCTATTGTTTCTGAAGCTGTTTGTTTATCAATAGGAACACTAATGGCCCATTGGTTATTTTGACATAGAAATATGGCTGGAGCTTTATAGACAGCTGCCATATTTAATCCTTCATGAAAGTCTCCTTTTGACGTTCCTCCGTCTCCTAGAGTGGCCAGTGCCACACGGTCTTCTCCCCTCAATTTACTAGCCCAGGCTGCACCAACTGCCTGTGGTACTTGGGGTGGTATCATGATAGCCAACGGAAAAATATTCTTACTGTCACTGCTTCCATTCTTATGGCCCATTGTATAAAGTAAGGCGCTTTTTAAATCTTTTCCAAAGGTAAAACAAGCTGCCAAATCTCTTCCGTATGGAAATAGCCAGTCGCCTGATTGAAGATTAAAGGCAGCTCCAACCTGTGCCGCTTCCTGACCTTTAAATGGTGGATAAGTTCCGATTCTCCCCTGTCTTTGCAAACGAATTGCTCTTTCATCAAAAATTCTTGAAAAAAGCATTTTTTCGTACATCTCACAAAGCTCTTCATCAGTCATATCTAAACTTACACCTTCAATTAAATCCCCATTATCATCCATTACACGCACAATTTCATAATTATTATCAGTCATTGTAAGCCTCCTCCTAATTCTTTCATCTCGTTGCAAAAGTAGACACATTGATAGTATTACTACACATACTACACAATTTGTTCATATAATGAATAATATGTTCATTAAATGAAAATAACTAATCTTTTCTAAAAAGTTGTTGGATGCTCCTGAACTATTTTTTTCAACTTTTGGACTGATTTATCAAAAGCTTTCTGTTCATCTGCCACAAGGTCCCATTCCATGATCCTTTGAATCCCATCCTGATTTATAACAACCGGTACTCCTATACTTATTTCTTTAGCACCATATTCTCCATCCAATACAGTAGAAGCAGTCATAACTGTCCCTTCTTTTTGCGAAAGGGCATCAATGATTTTTCTTATTCCAACCCCAGTAGTCCAGCCAGTGGTTCGCGGTATATTCAAACTGTTAAACCGAACAAACCATGTTTTAATTTCCTGATAAATTTGGCTTTTTTGTTCGGTTGTAAACTCTATCCTTTCATCATTTCTTTTTACTTTTGAAAAAACAGGAACCTGTGTATCGCCATGTTCGCCTATAACAGGACTATACACGTCTTTGTTCGTATTCAACGTTTTATTGATCGCCCACCCAAATCGATATGAATCATTTAACGTATAACCGATTAACTGATTTTTTTGGAAACCCATTTTTTTATAAAGGTAATAATTTAATAGATCTACAGGATTTGAAGCGGTTACAATAATTGCGTCAGAGGCATACCTAGCTATATTACTGCCAATCTTATTAAAAATATTTATATTATCCATTAAATATGCTTCTCGTGAAGTTTCTTCATTTCGATTGGGAACCCCAGCAGTTATAACTATAATAGAAGAACCTTTAAGGTCTTCATATGTCCCACGATAAATATTTTTATCAGGGAACGCATTCTCCAAATCCATTAAATGATTATCAAGAAAGTTTTCATTAACATCAATTAAACAAAGCTCATCAGCATAACCTTCCAAAGAAATTGTCATTGCACAGCTTGATCCGAGCGTGCCAGCTGCTCCGATAATAGATATTTTTGACATGTCCATCTCCCTTTACTTTTTATAAGTAGGTCCTTCTCTTATTTTAATGTAATTAATATATCCCCATATTTTTTTGAATAAAAGAACTCAGTAGTCTTTCAAGATTATAGGGGGCTTATATCACCGTTGTGAACCACCATTATATTCAAATGACTCCTTTTTTAATCAACTAAAAACATTACTGATTGTGGAAAAAATGTTATAAAAAGTAAAAGAGCAAATAATACAATAACAGGTAGCATAACCCGTTTTGTAAGAATCGAAATACTTACTTTCCCCACACTAGCTGTAGTAAATAAACAAACCCCAAATGGGGGTGTTACCAAACCAATAGCAGTATTTATAGTTGCTATGATCCCGAAGTGTACAGAATCTATCCCTAAGTTTGTCATTATAGGTAAAAATAATGGTACTAAAATAACCAAAGTGGCCGATGTTTCCATAAATAAACCAATTATCAAAATGATTAGGTTAACAATAAGTAAAATAACAATTGGATTTTCAGAAAGTAATAACAACGTATTCGCAATTTGTTGCGGCAACCCTTCAGTGATAAGCATCCATGCCAATAAAGAAGCATTAGCAATAATAAACATTATATTTGCAGTCATTTTTGCTGACCCTAAAAAGACTCCCAATATTTCCTTCAAACCCATTTCTCGGTAAATTACAACACCAACAAATAATGCATAAACCACTGCAACTGCAGCAGACTCTGTAGGTGTGAAAATTCCTCCGAAAACGCCCCCTACTAAAATGATTGGTGTACCCAGCGCCCATATCGACTCTTTAAACGACTTCCAAAACTCTTTCAAATCAAATGAAATACTTTCTTCTTTAATATTTTGTTTTTTAATAAGAAAATAGTATAGAATAATTAATCCTGCACCAATTATCAGTCCTGCTGGTAACCCTGCCCGGTACAAATCAGACACCGAAGCATTTGTTAAATTACTATAAATAATAAAAGATATACTGGGGGGAATGATTACTCCCAAAGGACTTGCAGTTGCTACAATGGAACTAGCAAGTCCTCTATCATATCCTTTTTCTATCATTGAAGGGATCATTAAACTTCCTAGTGCTGCTGCAGTTGCTACCCCACTGCCGGAAATTGCAGCGAAGAACATACATGCAATAATAGTTACGATTCCCAGGCCCCCGTTGACTTTTCCTACAAGGGAGCTCGCAAATCTAATCATTCTTTTTGCAAGCCCTCCTTTTCCCATTATGTCCCCAGCTAATATAAAAAGAGGGATTGCAAGTAAAGCGGTTACATTTATGCCGCTAATAATTTGCTGTACGATAATATTAATTGGAATTTCGTTTATCAAAATATAAGCTATTGGGATTAAACCAATTGTAATAGCTACTGGGACGCCTAAAGCCATCAATAGCAATCCTGAAACTAGATATATTAACATTAATTGTCCTCCTGTCCCTTTCTTCTAAAAAACTGGACAATAAGGTGGATGAACATCAATATAGACATTACAGGCACCGCAGCATAGACAAAACTCATTGAAATGCCCATATTTGGTGAACGTTGCGCTGAAACTAAATCAAGCGTTCCCCATCCAACATATAGTAAAAAAATTGAGTAAAGGAGAATAGTTACCAACTTGAAATAGTAGAGCACTTTTTTTGCATTTGGAATAAAATTATCAACGATATTCACGCTCATTAAGGTCCTGTCTTTTAATACAACTGATGCGCCCAGTAATACAAGCCATATTGTCGCAAAACGAGCGGTTTCTTCTGTCCAAAAAGTACCAGTATCAAATATAAATCTTGCTACAACTTGTAAGAACAACACAACTGAGACTATTAATAACAAATAGGTTATAATATTCTTACATATTTTATTAAGAATTTCACTAACTTGTATAAAGATTTTCATTGGCACTTTCCTCTCTCTAAAGATTGGAAGTGATATTATAGTCTTGGAGTGTAATAAGTCAGTCAAATAAAGCTTTTATATCTTGGAAATACGTACTTCCATACTGCTCACTGTATTTCTCTTGCGTATCCGAAACTGCTTCAATAAATGAATCTTTATCTACTTCATTTATTTCCATACCTTCTTCTTCAATCTTTTGACGCAAGTTATCAGCTTCTGCAAGATTATGCTCACCCATACTTTCTGTGGCCTCAACTGCAGACTCTTCAATAATTTTCTGCAAATCTTCAGGTAACTGTTCTATGTTGCTAGTGCTTCCCATTAACGTATTAACCGCAAAAATATGTTCAGTCAACGAAAGGTATTTTTGAACTTCAGGAACATTTTGTGTATATATAATAGAGTAATCATTTTCTTGTCCATCAATTGCTCCTTGCTGCATCGCAGTATAGGCATCTCCCCATGGCATTGCTGTAGCTGTAGCCCCCATCTCATTTATTGTGTCTAAGTAAACTTCACTCTCAATCACTCGAATTTTAAGTCCATCCATATCTTCAGGATTTTCAACTGGATGATTCGATGTAGTGACACTTCTAAAACCTCTCGGTACAAATCCGTACGTTTTTATTCCTACCTCTTCTGTTTCCTTCAATAACTTATCTGCAATATTAGATTCAACGAACGTGTTTGCCTGATCCCAGTCCTCAAATAAATACGGAATGTCCAAAACACCAAATTCAGGAACAAAGTTTGTCACTGGAGAAGTTGTAATTACTGCTAAATCCAAATTCCCAAAAGTCATTGCTTCAAGTAATTCTCTTTCTTCACCGAGCTGTGCATTTGGAAAAATATTGATTTTTAGTCTACCATTCGAGCGTTCTTCAACTAATTCCTTAAATTCTTCGGCAAGTAAATGATAAGGATTAGTTTCAGTTGCAATATGTCCAAGCTGTAATTCGATTACCTCCTTACTATTACTATCTTCTCCGCTTACACTTTCCTGCTCTCCGCCGCACCCAGCTAAAACTAACAATAAAGACATGAATATTAATACAGTCTTTATTCCAATAATTTTTTTCATTCTCTTATCCTCCCTTGTATGATAGTTTTTTAAAACTTTAAACAGTTCCTTGTGGTGTTTTATTAACGGATTCTGTGATGTTATTAGCATTATTCAATAATTCCTTCAAGATTTTTTCCTTATTCTTTAACATCCGAGTTGTTGGTCCTGAAATACTTACGGCAGCAATCACCTCCTCACGGTGGTTTTTAATAGGGGCTGCAAAACAGGTTAATCCTTCAACCATTTCTTCTGCATCAATGGAATAACCCTGTTTACGAATTTTGGCTATATCCTGTATGAAAACTTCCTTTTTAATTAGGGTGCAATCTGTGAATTTTTTAAAATCTGTTTTGTTTATATATGAATTGATATGTTCATCCTCTTTTGAACTCAGTAATAACTTCCCAGATGCCGTCGAATATAAAGGTGCTGTCCAGCCTATATAAGATCCCATGTTAATGTCTTCGTTAGCTACTACTTTGTCAACGAAAGCAGCCAGATTATTACTCAAAACAACTAAATGAATGGTTTCATAAATTTTATCTCTTAATTCACACAAATACGGATGAGCAATTGTTTTTACATCCAGTCGTTGTAACAGGAGTGAAGAAAGGTGGATTATTTTCATACCGAGGCGATATTCTCCGGTTTGGGGATCCACTTCCAGCACTCCACGAGAACGAAGTGTATACAATATCCTGTATAAATTTGTACGGTTCATATGTGTTTCTTGCTGTATTTCTTTTATGGTAAGTGAATGTTCTCTTTCAAAAAGACTTAATACATCAATCGCGTTTGATAAAGTTTTTAGTGTGTATTGATCTGTCATGGCCATTCCAACTTTCTATTAAGAGTTATAAAAATTTTAATATTTTTATATTAATTCATATAATGAACAATAAGTTCAATATATGCACAATTTTTTCTTCATTTTGTTCTGATAGTGAATTAATTGTTCACTATTAGAACAAAATTTAAGGAAGCGAGTATCAAATGATTATAGTAAGCGCTTTCTATTTATGGAGAATTAAATCAGTTGATATGATTAATAAATATTTTTGTTTTCTAAATAATAAGATAACAATCTCATTAATAAATGTCAACATTTTTTTCAGTCTTTTTAAATAAATCTGGTTACTTATTACCATTTATGTTCTCGTAACCCAAGTTTTAGCTTGAAAACGTAGAAATCCCGTCACACCCGTATTCCTAATTTTCACGAGCTCGGGATGTGCACACACTTTAGGGTTAAAGTCCTAACGGTGAAGATCGTTGTAGTCGTTAGCTGGGGGCAAAGGTGTCCAGGGCAACCTGGAATGTAAAGGAAGCTGGAGGCAAATTTCCGACCGAGGAAAACGCACCTCATATTAGGTTGTAACTCTTGAATGAGACTGCTAAACAATTCGAAGCTCATGGTTGCAATGAATAGGGCGGGTCACAAGAATGGAAGTTGGTGCACTTTATGGCCTTGGCTGACTTCTGATGGTTCAGCGGATATTCGTATATCCGGTTATACAAAGTGTTGCGCATGTCTATCAGATCCCCCCGGGAGTACCGAGCATTTCTAGGTTGCTCAGGAAGGGCTGAATTTTTTAAAAATAATTGCCACTTCACGTACACAATGCTTGATGAAAGCAGAAACATGATAAACTTCCTAATAAGCAACAGTGGGCACACTTAAAAACGAGAGGGGATAACCCCTCCCGAACAAGTCATTCATCCAGCATCGTATCAACAATTTCTTCAGCTAATGCTTTCGCTGACAACACACCGCCAATGACCGGTGTATCACCAGGCAAGAAATGTGTATTTCCTTCTTCAACAAAGCTTAAATTTTCCCATACCGCGTTTCCTTCCAGCTGATCTTCAAAAATATTATCATCTTCTTGCACAACCGCGAAAAATTGCAAATCATCTTCCTGGAAGTTTTGCAAGGTTTCCACGCCAACTTCAGTGAACCCATACGGCTCGGGCTCCTCCGTTTGATAAACATTTTCAAAGCCCAGTTTTTCCATCACCGCTGCCGGATATGACGTATCCGTATAAAGCCTTAATATCGGGGAGTTTTGTGAAGAAAAGGTCATCGTTGCGATATATTTAGTGCCATCAAACCCGGCATCTGCCAGACGCTGCCGCTGCTTCTCATAAAATTCGTCTAGCTCGGCAACCGATTGTTCCGCTTGTTCTTCTTTCCTTGTCAATTTGGCAATCGTTTCAAATTCACCCATTAATTCGTTATACAGATCAGCTGAACCTTCTTCACTGTACGGAGCAAACATCACGACAGGTGCAATGTCCTCCAAACGGTCCATTATTTGCTCATGTCTGAATTCGGCCGCAATGATCAAATCGGGATCCAATCGGGAGATAGCTTCCAGATTCGGCTCTTCTCTTGTACCGACATCTTCAACACTGTCAGCCAGTTCTTCTTCGATATTCATCCAATCGTTGAAGCCATCGATATTAGGCACACCAGCTGGCTGCATCCCCAAGGAAAGCAATTGTTCTGCATTATACCATTCCAAGACGACAATATTTTCGGGGACATCTTCAATCGTCTTTTCTCCTGTCGCATCCTTTATCGTTATGGCGTCGTCCGTTGTTGCGTCGTCTGCACTGCTCCCTGTATCACGCTCATCCGACCCACATGCTGTTAATACAACCACTACGACCACACTTATCATTAAAAAAAGCCATTTCCGCATTGCGTTCACTCCTTGGATATGTATGTCTGTATGTCAATTGAGAATTATTCTCACTATTGTGCCAGTAAACTTTAGCGCCAATTGATCCGATTGTCAATCTTTTCTTTCCAGGTCAAATCGTGTATAATCAAATGAGAATGATAATCAGTTACTTGTACGCTGAGGAGTGAACGGACATGACCAAAGACGAACTATTTGATGTAACCGTTATAGGTGGCGGGCCTGCCGGGCTCTTTTCGGCCTTTTATAGTGGACTCAGAGACATGAAAACAAAAATCATTGAATATCAACCTCATCTGGGCGGCAAGGTTCACGTTTATCCCGAGAAAATGGTCTGGGATGTTGGTGGATTACCGCCGTTGACTGGAGCCAAATTCATTGAACAGGCCGTCGAGCAGGGATTGACCTTTGATCCTGACGTGGTGTTGGACGAACGCGTGACATCGATTACACGAAATGATGACGGCATTTATGAAATGCACGCAGCTTCAGGTCAGGTTCATTTTTCCAAAACGGTCATTGTGGCAGTTGGCAGCGGCATCCTCAACCCTAAAAAACTGGCCATCGAAGGAGCCGAAAAATTCGAGAATTCAAACCTTCATTACGCCGTTGAGTCGTTACAGCGTTTTAAGGATAAAACCGTGATGATTTCAGGCGGGGGAAGTTCGGCAACTGACTGGGCAAACGAACTGGAGTCTGTCGCCAAGCACGTCTTTATCACTTGCCGGAAAAATAATTTCGACTGTCATGAATCACAAGCAACCCAATTGAAAAACAGTTCAGTCGTCTGTTTCTTCCACTCAGCGATTACTGACTTGATAGCTGATGACGACGGCGAAACGATTAGGGAAGTTGAACTGAGCAACCATGAAACCGGCGCGGTCAATTATTTACCTGTTGATGATGTGATTGTCAATCATGGTTATGAACGCGATACGTCCCTGTTGGAAAACAGTCAGCTTGATATCGCCATTGCCGATAACTATTTTATTGCAGGCAGTGCCAACAGTGAATCATCGCTGGATGGCTTGTATGCGGCTGGTGATATTTTGATGCATGAAGGTAAATTAAACCTGATAGCAGGCGCCTACCAGGACGCGGCAAATGCCGTCAATCAGGCCAAGCAATTCATCCAGCCTGATGCTGATAAAGCTGCCATGGTCTCCTCACATAATGACGTGTTTGCTAAGCGCAACGAGGCATTAAAAAAGCAAATGATTCCATAACGTTTTAAGCGAGAAACCCGCATTCTGTTCGGAAAAGAATGCGGGTTTTTTGTTATGGTGCCTTATGGACCACTGCGTCAGATTCCCGCTGACCGATATCTTTACGGTAAAAGAAGTTTTCGGATTGAACATGTTGTCCCAGCCATTGATAGGCGGCTGCCGCTGCATCAGCCAAATCGGCACCCTTTGCACCTGCAAGCAGTACCCTTCCGCCATCGGAAACGAGCCCAGCATCTGTTTTACGCGTCCCGGCATGGACGACAAACGTCTTCGCATCAGGTCGTATATCCGGCAAACGCATGCCTTTTTCATAAGAGCCAGGATACCCTTTTGCCGCAACAACCACCCCTGCACAGCATTGTTCTTCCCACTGCAGGCCGGGGTCTTTTCCATTGAGGACATCCTGGAAAACCTGCAGCAAGCCATTTTTTAAAAGCGGCAGAACAACCTGTGTTTCCGGGTCACCGAAGCGGGCATTAAATTCAATGACTTTAGGACCAGCTTCCGTCATTATTAATCCTGCATACAATATGCCGGTAAATGGGGCTCCCGCTTCCATCATTCCGTCGGCAGCTTTTTGCAGGACATGTTCAGCTGCAAACGCCAGCGTATCCGGTGACACGGTTTGCGCCGGTGCAAATGCTGCCATTCCGCCCGTATTCGGTCCGCGATCATGATCATAAGCGCGCTTATGGTCGCGGGCAGGGATCATCGGGAACACACGATTTTCGTGAACAAACGCCATAAGGGAAAATTCTTCACCGCTCAGGCATTCTTCAATCACAACTGCCTTGCCCGCCTTTAAAAAAGCCCCGTGAACCAGAATGTCATCAACAGCTTTCCATGCTTCTTTAACAGTAGCGGCAACAGTCACACCTTTACCGGCAGCAAGTCCGTCAGCTTTGACAACAATTGGAGCACCCTTTTCTTCTATATACGCCTTGGCCTCATCAGCATCCGTAAAACTGGCGTATGCTGCGGTTGGAATATGATAGTTTTCCATGAACTTTTTCGCATAGTGCTTGCTTCCTTCGATTAAAGCAGCTTCTTTTGTTGGGGCAAAAATAGCCAGCCCTGCTTCATCAAATCTGTCGGCAATCCCGGCAAGAAGTGGTTCTTCCGGGCCGACAATCGTCAAATCAATCGCCTTTTGCCGCGCAAAGTTGATCAGTTTATCAATTTCGAGCTCATCAATAGTCACACAAGTTGCAACATCAGCCATTCCGCCATTTCCCGGGGCTGCATAAATATGATTGGTACGATCGCTTTCCGCCAGTTTCATCGCGATACTATGCTCACGCCCGCCGCGGCCGATAACGAGTAGATTCATAGGAAAACACCTTCCATCCTAATGTTTGAAATGCCGTGTTCCTGTCATTACCATCGCAATGCCATATTGATTGCACACATCAATCGAGTCTTGATCACGCTTGGAACCGCCGGGCTGAATAATGGCCTTGATTCCTGCCTTGGCTGCTTCCTCGGCCGTATCCGGCATCGGGAAGAAAGCATCCGAAGCGAGCACTGCCCCTTCCGCCTTGTCGCCGGCCTGTTCAAGTGAAATCTTGGCGGCCCCGATACGATTCATCTGCCCGGCGCCAATTCCGATGGTTTCCTGATCCTTCGCCAGTACAATCGCATTGGATTTAACGTGTTTGACCGTTTTCCAGGCAAACCATAAATCCGTCATGTCCGCTTCTGTCGGTTTTGTTTCGGTTGGGAATATCAGGTCGTCATGGTTCAGCTCTTTGGGGCCATTACCCTGAATCAGCACACCACCCTTTACCGTGGTTAGTTGATGGTCGGCCGATTTTGCCTCATCCATTTTCACTTCCAGCAGCCGGATATTTTTCTTTTTCGTTAAAATCGTGAAACCTTCATCGGTAAATCCCGGTGCGATAATAATCTCCAGAAAGATGCTGCTCAATTGCTCTGCTGTGTCGACATCGATTGGCCGATTACAGGCGACGATCCCGCCAAAAATCGAAACCGGATCGGCACGGTATGCTTTGGAAAAAGCCGTATTCACGTCTTCCGAAACGCCAATACCGCATGGATTCATATGTTTCACGGCCACGGCTGCCGGTTTGGCGTATTCAGCTATGATCTCAAGGGCCGCGTTCGCATCCTGGATATTGTTATAAGAAAGTTCCTTACCATGCAGCTGTCGGCCCGACGCAAGACTCATTCCCTGTTCATATGGTTTTTTATAAAATGCGGCCTGCTGATGTGGATTTTCGCCGTATCGTAATGTCTGCACCTTTTCATATGTAACGGTAAAGTTTTCCGGAAATGCCTCATCCGTAAAATAACCAGCGATCAGTGTATCGTATTGTGCCGTGTGGCGGAAAACCTTCGCGGCTAATTGTTTCCGCATTGGTGTATCGAGTTTGTCATGTTGAATAGCCTGTAAAACGTCTTTATAATCATCCGGATCAACAACCGCCGACACATAACGGAAACTTTTGGCAGCCGCACGCAGCATGGCTGGCCCACCGATATCGATGTTTTCAATGACTTCTGCCTTGGTGACACTTGATTGATCAAACGTTTGTTTAAACGGATAAAGATTGACGACAACGATATCGATCGGATTAATACTTTTGTCCAACATTTGCTGGCGGTGGCGGTCATCATCCCGTTTGGCCAGTAACCCGGCATGAATAATCGGGTGGAGCGTCTTCACCCGCCCGTCCAGCATTTCCGGAAAACCAGTCACATCCTCTACCGCTTTGACCGCAACCCCTGCTTCCTTCAGTGTCCGCAGTGTCCCACCGGTGGAAATGATGTCGTAATTCAGCGCCGCAAGTCCTCTGGCAAAATCAACGATGCCCGTTTTATCAGAAACACTTATTAACACCTGCTTGTTCATGGAAACACTCCTTGTTTTAGTAAATCTTTGCGCTGTTGTCGCGCAAGTTAGCGTTGCTCTCGCTCGAGTTGGCGTTGCTCGCGCTCAAGTTTGTGCTGCTCTCGCTCGAGTTTGTGCTGCTCTCGCTCGAGTTTGTGCTGCTCTCGCTCGAGTTTCGGCGCTTCTCGCTCGAGTTAGCGTTGCTCTCGCCCGAGTTTGTGCTGCTCCCGCTCGAGTTTCGGCGCTTCTCGCTCGAGTTAGCGTCGATCTCGCTCGAGTTGGCGTTGCTCTCGCTCGAGTTGGCGTTGCTCGCGCTCAAGTTTGTGCTGCTCTCGCTCAAGTTTGTGCTGCTCTCGCTCAAGTTGGCGTTGCTCTCGCTCGAGTTAGCGTTGCTCTCGCTCGAGTTAGCGTTGCTCTCGCCCGAGTTTGTGCTGCTCTCGCTCGAGTTATCCACTTTCGTAAATGCAGTGTATAAATCAGCATTGATGACCAAATCATTCCTCGTACTTTAGCAGCTGCTGAATCACGTGCGGATATAACGTGTGCTCAACTTGCTGAATACGTTCCGTCAATCGTTCTATGGTGTCATCAGGGAAAACCGAGACCTTCCGCTGTGCAATAATCGGGCCGGTATCAATGCCATCGTCAACATAATGAGCCGTAACGCCTGTCGTCTTTACCCCCGCTTGATAGGCCTGCCCAATTGCATCTTTACCTGGGAAATCCGGCAGTAGTGACGGGTGGATGTTAATAATCCTATTCGGATACGCATTTAAGAGGATTGGACCGATTAGCCGCATATATCCCGCCAAAAAAACCCAAGTTACGCGTGCAGCGCGCAGCCTCTCCAGCAATATCTGCTCATAGTCAGCCTTTGAATCAAACACTTTCGGATCAAACACCAATACCGAAACACCAAACTGCTCGGCCCTATCAATCACAGCGGCATCATGTTTGTCACAAACAAGTAACTCAATGTCACAGAGCAAATCATCCTTCTCCATAATGGCCTGAAAGTTACTGCCGGCACCGGATGCAAAAATAGCTGCCTTTACGTTATTCATGGCGACATATGCACCCCTTCATCCGGCACGACCCGGCCGATAATTGACGCCGTTTCACCTTTCTCTCTGAGAATGTTCAGCGCAGCCTCTGTATCATCTTGTGCAACCACAATGGTCATCCCGATTCCCATATTAAAAATGCCATACATGTCCTCATCGGTCATGTCACCAAGCTGCTGTAGAAATGGGAAAATGGCAGGGCGCTCCCAGCTGGATAATTCAATTGCCACACCAAGCCCGGCCGGCAATATCCTCGGCAAGTTTTCGTAAAATCCGCCGCCGGTTATATGGGAAATCCCTTTGACGGGTACTTCATTCATAACGGCACCCACCGCATCAGCATAAATTCTGGTCGGCGTTAACAAAACGTCATCAAGCTGCTTCCCGCCAAGACTTTCATATGTTGTCGTCAGATCCAAATCTTGCACTAATTGCCTCACAAGTGAGTAGCCGTTGGCATGAATACCGCTTGATGCCAGGCCAATCACAGCGTCACCCGCTGAAATCGCCTCCCCGGTTACAAGTTCGGATTTTTCCACAATACCGACTGTAAACCCGGCTAAGTCATATTCACCCTCATTATACATCCCCGGCATTTCCGCTGTCTCCCCACCAATCAATGCGGCTTCCGCTGCCACACATCCGTCCGAAATACCAGCGACAATCTGCTCAATCACGGCTGGATCATTTTTGCCGCATGCAATGTAATCAAGGAAAAATAACGGACGCGCACCCTGGGCAACGATATCATTCACACACATAGCAACAAGGTCAATACCAACCGTGTCATGTCTTTCCAACGCAAACGCCAGCTTTAATTTTGTTCCGACACCATCTGTTCCGGAAACGAGCACCGGCTCCTGATAGTTGAACGACATGAGGTCAAATAGGCCGCCAAACCCGCCAATACTGCTCAGCACTTCTTTGCGTGGGGTTCTGGCGATATGTTTTTTCATACGTTCGACCGCATTATAACCTTTTTCAACATCCACGCCGGCCGATTTGTACACATTTTCCATGCTTTGAACCACCTTTTCATCAGTCCCTATAAACAACTTGCTGCTCCCTGTCTTCTGTTATCGGATAATTCCCGGTCATACACGCTGTACAAATGCCCTGATGGATCGTTTTATCCTTTACAATGGCTTCTTTCAGTCCGATAACCGACAAATATTCAATACTGTCCGCTCCGATCATCTTACCTATGTCACCAACCGAATGATTGGCGGCAACTAATTCGTCCCGTGTTGACATGTCAATCCCGTAATAGCACGGATACTGTATCGGCGGTGAGGCGATTCGGACATGAACTTCCGAGGCACCAGCCTGTTTCAGCATATGGACAATCCGTTTACTTGTCGTTCCGCGAACAACCGAATCATCGATCATAACGATCCGCTTGCCCGCAACAATGCCCCGGACCGGTGCCAGTTTTAGTTTGACCCCTTGTTCTCGCAATTCCTGGGAAGGTTGGATGAACGTTCTGCCGATGTAGCGATTCTTGATAATGCCCATTTCATACGGGAGCCCGCTCGCTTCCGCATAGCCGATAGCCGCCGAAATGCTGGAATCCGGCACCCCGATGACCATATCGGCGTCGACCGGTGCTTCTTTTGCCAGTTCCATTCCCATCCGTTTTCGTGCTGCATGAACATTCACCTCATTGACATCACTGTCTGGCCGTGACAAATAGACATACTCCATCGCACACATCTTCCGCTGCCCTCTCATGGCAAAGCGGGTCGACGTTATGCCGTCATCACTGATGGTTATCAGTTCACCGGGCAAAACTTCCCGTTCAAATGTTGCACCAATCTGGTCAAAAGCGCACGTTTCGGATGCCATCACATAGGCACTGCCCAACCGACCGATCGACAGCGGTCGAACACCACTCGGGTCAAGCGCTGCATACATTTTGTCTTCGGTTAGAATGAGAAATGCATATGCGCCGGTAATCCGGTTCAGCGCGGCGGTAATTGATGTTTCATTAATCGCCATGCCATCGCGTTTAATCAGATGGGCAAGCACTTCGGTATCGGAAGACGTCTGTAAAATGCTGCCCTGGTCTTCAAGCTGACCGCGCAATTTGTCGGCATTTATGATATTGCCGTTGTGAGCGAGTGCCATGCCTTCTGTTTGTGACCGGAACACTAACGGCTGAACATTTTCGTGAGTCTTCCCGCCCTGTGTGGAATAGCGGACATGGCCGACTGCCTTATCGCCGGAAAATTCGCTAAACTTAGCTTGTTTAAAGACATCATTAACAAGGCCAAGTCCTTTATGAACGTTTAATTCCCGGCCGTCGCTGACAACCACACCTGCACCCTCCTGGCCGCGATGCTGCATCGAATGAAGGCCGTAATACGTCAGTTCGGCTGCTTTGTCATGACCCCAAATCCCGAACACGCCACACTCTTCATTCATGCCTTTCATGTCAGCAAGCATGGAATGGCCCCTTTCCACAAGTTGTGAAGCGACCGGACATCTTCTTTGATAAACGGTTCATTCGCGGTTGTTATAATGAATTCACCGCTGTCGTTTACCGTACCGATCTGATGGGCATCCATTATAGCCGCTTCAAATTGTTCCCTTTTGTCCGGACTGACCGATATAAGAAAACGTGATGGTGTTTCACTGAACAGCGCAATCGTCGGGTCGCCAGAGATGTCTGCTTTGAGCCCTAACCCTTTGCCATTAAAAACACTCTCAGCAAGTGCAACACCCAGGCCGCCTTCAGCCAAGTCATGGGCTGACCGAACCAGCCCCTGCCGTATTGCTGTCAGCAGCTGATTTTGCCGATCAGCTTCCACCTGCAAATCAAGGAATGGTGCTTTCCCCTGATATGTACCTTCTATAACATTTTGCAATTCACTGCCGCCAAATTCCGCCTTCGTCTCGCCGATGACATAGATAAGATCCCCTGACTCCTGGAAAAAGGTCGGTGTCAAATAATCGAGCGATTCAAGCAGGCCAACCATGCCAACGACCGGTGTTGGGAAAATCGATTTGCCGTTTGATTGGTTGTATAACGATACATTTCCGCTGACAACTGGTGTCCCAAGCTTACGGGCGGCTTCACTCATGCCATCCACACTTTTTTCCATCTGCCAGAAAACTTCCGGATTCGTCGGATTGCCAAAATTCAACCCATCCGTTAAACCGAGCGGCCGGGCACCTGAACAGATAATATTCCGTGCTGCTTCAGCTACCGCAATTCTGCCACCCATTTCCGGATCCAGATAAATGTAGCGCGCATTACAATCGGTAGTAATCGCCAATGCTTTATCGGTCCCTTTTATCCGGATTACTGCCGAATCCGATCCTGGTGCAACAACCGTATTCGTCTGCACCATCGAATCGTACTGCCCATAAACCCATTCCTTGCTGGCGATTGTCGGCTGCTGCAAAAGCTGTTTTAGTAACGTTCCATGATCCGTTACATGGGGCACCGTATTTTCCATTTGCCTGAACGCCTTAACATACGCCGCTTCCTTTGACGGCATATGATAAACCGGTGCTTCTTCAGCCAGGGCATCAACCGGAATATCGGCAACAACCTCACCATGCTGTTTAAGCAAGAATGATTTTTCCTCAGTAACGTCTCCAACAGCCACTGCCTGCAACCCATACTTTTCAAAAACGTCCATGATTTCCTGTTCGCGCCCCTGTTTGACAACGAGCAGCATTCGCTCCTGCGATTCAGACAGCATTAATTCATAGGCACTCATATCTTGCTTGCGCTGGGGCACCAAATCCAGGTTCATCGTTATGCCTGTACCGGCTTTGCTCGCCATCTCACTTGCGGAAGATGTGAGGCCCGCCGCTCCCATATCCTGCATCCCAACAAGCGCATCGGAATCAATGATCTCGAGACAAGCTTCAATCAGCAGTTTTTCCATAAACGGGTCGCCCACCTGAACAGACGGCCGGTCCTGATCTGAATCATCGGCCAGGTCGTCCGATGCGAATGTCGCACCATGAATCCCGTCGCGGCCGGTTGGCGCACCTGCATAGATCACCGTGTTACCGACACCAGCTGCGATACCTTTTTGAATAGCATCATGGTCGATCAAGCCGACACACATCGCATTAACGAGCGGGTTGTCTTCATAACTGTCATCAAATTGCGTGTCACCGCCCACCGTCGGCACACCAACACAGTTTCCATAGCTGGCAATTCCGTGAACCACTTCCTGAAACAGGTATTTCGTCCGAGCAGTTGTCAGGTTTCCAAACCGCAATCCGTTCATTAAGGCAACCGGACGAGCTCCCATCGAAAACACATCACGGATGATGCCACCAACACCTGTTGCAGCCCCTTGATACGGTTCCACAGCTGATGGATGGTTATGGCTTTCCACTTTGAAAACAACCGCCTGACCATCACCAATATCAATAACACCTGCACCTTCACCCGGCCCCTGTAAAACACGCGGGCCATCTACTGGAAACTTTTTCAGAAGCGGTTTTGACGTTTTGTAACTGCAATGTTCTGACCACATGACTGAAAAGATTCCTGTCTCGGTAAAATTTGGACGCCGCTGCAGGATGCCTTTGACCTTTTCATATTCGTCATCACTTAACCCCATCTCAAGGTACAATTTTTCCTGTTCAACTTTTTCTGGACTGATATTAGACGTTAACGGCATAGGCGTCCCTCCAATTTTCGATCAGTGACTGAAAAAGCCTGACACCGTCGTCACTGCCGAGCAATTTTTCCATCGCACGTTCCGGATGCGGCATCATACCGAGTACATTTCCTTGTCGATTGACAATACCAGCAATCTCGGCAGTCGATCCGTTCGGGTTGCGCGCGTAGGTGAAGACAATCTGGTTGTTCGTTTTTAAGGCTGCCAGTGTTGCCTCATCACAGAAATAATTCCCTTCCCCATGGGCGATCGGCAAATGAATCGTTTCGCCTTTTTGATAGTTTGTCGTAAATCGTGTTTCATGGTTGGTAACAGTGAGTGCTTCCTGGTGACACATGAATGATAGATTATTGTTAGGCAGCATGGCACCGGGCAGCAAACCGGCTTCCAGCAAAATTTGAAAGCCATTGCAGACACCCAGTACCGGCTTGCCTTGTTCAGCTTGTGCTTTCACTTGCTCCATCATCTCTGATGTTGATGCAATGGCTCCCGAGCGCAAGTAATCACCATACGAAAACCCGCCCGGTAGCAAAATCGCGTCGTAGTTTTCAAGATTACCATATTCATACCAGACTAACTCAGCTTCCATCCCGAGCACATCTTTTACAGCATGTGACATATCATGATCACCATTCGATCCGGGGAACACAATGACAGCAAACTTCATGGACGGACAGCCTCCTCCACATCAACGTGATAGTCTTCCATGACCGGATTAACCAATAGTTTGTCGCACATTTCGCCGACACGTCTATCAATATCCGCATGCTCTTCCACGAACAGTTCAACCAGCTTACCTGTTTGGACAGCTTCCACTTCGGAAAATCCCAGCGCATTGAGAGATGTCTGAATGGCTTTGCCCTGCGGATCGAGCACGCCCTGCTTCGGCATAATATGGATGGTAACTTTTTTCATGTCCTGGCCTTCAGTCGATTCAATAGTTTTTGATAGACTTCCAGCAAATCGCCCGTTCCCTGGCGAAAGACATCCTTATCCAGGTTTTCGTTTGTCGTTATGTCCCAAAGTCTGCACGTATCAGGTGAAATTTCATCAGACAGCACGACATATCCGTTTGCCAGCCGCCCGAATTCGAGTTTGCAATCGACGACTTTAAGATTGATCGATTCAAATAGCTTGGATAGCTGCCGGTTGACTTCCAGGGCTTTCGTTTTGATTTCCCGCAGTTCTGATCTGGTGATGTCAATCAGAAATAATGCATGCTCATCATTAACCAGCGGATCCCCCAAACCATCATCTTTGTAAAACAACTCGACAAGCGCCGGATTGAACGATGTGTCCGTTTCGATTCCGAGCCTTCGTGTAATACTCCCTGCAGCCACGTTCCGCACGACAACTTCCAGCGGGATGATTTCCGTCTGATGGACAAGCTGCTCAATCCCGGAAAGCTTTTCGATAAAGTGTGTCTGGACACCTTTTTCATTTAAAAACTCGAAAATATGGGCGGCAATATCGTTATTCAACCGGCCTTTTCCGGTCAATATGGCTTTTTTATCACCATTAAATGCGGTGACATCATTTTTGTATTCCAACACGATATGTCCCGGCTTACCCTGTGCCTGGTAAACCCGTTTTGCTTTGCCTTCATATAACAGTTCAGCCTGCATCATTCCACCTCAAGTCCGATCCGACTAAATATCGCATCCACATTTTTCAAATGATACGTATAATCAAAGCAATCATCCATCTCGGCTTGTGTTAGTTTAGTACTAATCGCTTCATCAGCTTCGACCAATGCTCTGAAGTGCGTTCCGGTCTCCCATGCTTGCATCGCCTTTGGCTGGACCAGATCATAGGCTTCTTCACGGGCCATACCTTTATCAACGAGTGTGAGTAATACCCGCTGGGAAAATATAACACCATGCGTTTTATCAATATTGCGTTTCATATTTTCCGGGAACACGGTCAGTTTGCTGATAATATTGGAAAACCGGTTCAACATATAATTAAGGGCAATGGTTGCGTCGGGTAAAATAATCCGTTCCGCCGAAGAGTGGGAAATATCCCGTTCATGCCAAAGGGACACATTTTCATAAGCTGTCACCATGTGCCCTCTCAGTACGCGGGCAAGACCGGTCATGTTTTCTGAGCCGATTGGGTTACGTTTATGCGGCATAGCAGACGACCCTTTCTGCCCTTTCGCAAAATACTCTTCCACTTCTCGCGTTTCCGTTTTTTGCAGCCCGCGTATTTCGGTCGCGAACTTTTCAATTGATGTGGCGATCAGCGACAGCGCCGAAACATATGCAGCATGACGGTCGCGCTGCAATGTTTGGGTTGAAACAGGCGCAGGTGACAGGCCAAGGTGTTCACAAACATATTGTTCAACGAATGGATCAATGTTGGCATAGGTCCCGACCGCGCCCGACAGTTTGCCAAATTCGATGTCTTTTGCCGCCAGTTCAAAGCGCTCCAAATGGCGTTTCATTTCCTCGTACCAGAGCGCCATCTTCAGACCGAACGTTGTCGGCTCTGCATGAACACCATGCGTGCGCCCCATCATGACGGTATGTTTATGTTCGATAGCTTTATTTTTCAGGATAGCGATAAAGTTGTTTAAATCTGTGCGGATGATGTCGTTCGCCTGCTTCAGCAAATAGGATTGCGCTGTATCAACAACGTCTGTTGAGGTGAGCCCGTAATGGACCCACTTTCGCTCATCGCCCAATGATTCGGAAACCGCGCGGGTAAAGGCCACCACATCATGCCGTGTCTCCTGTTCAATTTGCTGAATCCGCTTCACCTGAAAAGAAGCCTTCCGGCGAATGAGTTCCGCATCATCTGCTGGGATAATGCCCAGTTCACGCCAAGCTTCACATGCGAGAATCTCCACCTCCAGCCATGCGTTGTATTTGTTTTCATCACGCCAGATGACACCCATTTCTTCCCGTGTATAGCGTTCAATCATTGCTTTGCCTCCTCATAGACTGCCAGTTGTTGTTTTGCTTCATCCAATGTTTCCGCGATAAACGTGATATGTCCCATTTTCCGTTTCGGTTTGATCATCTCTTTTCCGTACAAATGCAAGAAACCATGTTGTGTTGTCGGCAGCACATTCAAGGCGGTTTCCATGCCGTCACCCAGAATGTTCATCATCACAGCTGGCCTTAGCAGTTCAACCGGCATCAATGGTAAACCGCAAACAGCCCGGATATGTTGTTGAAACTGCGATACATTGCAGCCCTCAATCGTATAATGCCCTGAATTATGTGGTCTTGGTGCCATTTCGTTCAGATAAATAGCGTCTCCTCTGACGAACATTTCTATCGCAAACGTTCCGACTATACCCATTTCCACCGCAAGCTTTCCAGCTGCATCAAGCGCTTTTTGCTGGACTGTATCACTGATGGCAGCGGGGACTGTTGTCTTGTATAAAATGTGATCTCGATGCTCATTCTCAGCAATCGGGAAAAAGGTGACCTCACCTGAACGCCCGCGCGTGAACACGACGGATATTTCTTTATCGAATGGAATCCATTGTTCGATAATGCATGTGTTATCCTGATCGGCAAAATCACAGGCTGCCGGAATATCATCTTTTGTGTTTAATCTGAGCTGGCCTTTGCCATCGTATCCACCGCTGATGGTTTTTATGACCGCGGGGAGCGGCATGTCCTCAAGGGCCCACTCACACGTTTGACTGTCCCGGACAATCTTATAAATGGGTACCGGCAGCCCGGCATCCTGCATGACTGTTTTCTCTTTTTCCCGGTTCTGGGTAATCGCTAATGCATATGTACCCTGCGGAAGTTTCGCTTCATCTTCTATATAAGTCGCAGCATCAAGGTCAACATTTTCAAATTCATATGTCACAACGTCACTGATGGCCGTCAGCTTTTGAATCCCGTCCATATCATCATAAGCCGCTATGATGTGCTGATCGGTAACTTGTGCGGTTGGACAATTTGGTGTCGGGTCGAGAACCGCAACCCGATAGCCCATGTATTTGGCAGCGATGGCCATCATGCGCCCAAGCTGGCCGCCGCCGATAATCCCGATTGTTTCCGGCGGCATGATCATGTTATCGTTCCGCAAGCTCATCCCTCATTTCATTCACCGATTGTTTCATATTTTCACGGTAATCTTTCAATCTCTCGGCAACATCATCATCAAACATCCCAATCATCTGTGCAGCCAATAATCCGGCATTCCTGGCACCTGACTCTCCGATGGCCACCGTCGCAGTTGGCACACCGCCAGGCATTTGCACGATTGAAAGCAAGGAATCCAGGCCATTCAGCGCTTTTGACTGCACCGGCACCCCGATGACCGGCAGTGTTGTCTGCGCTGCAACCATCCCGGGCAAATGCGCCGCACCGCCTGCCCCGGCGACGATCGCCTTTAACCCGCGCTCACGTGCCGTTTTGGCATATGTAAACATATCATCGGGTGTCCGATGCGCGGACATCACATCTTTTTCGTACGGAATCTGCAGTTCATCCAATACGCCGCACGTATGCTGCATTGTTTCCCAGTCAGATATACTTCCCATAATGACGCCAACTTGTGCCATCATATCCCTCTTTTCGACCATTATCGTCAAAGCTTGAACATATCATGTCTTCATATGAAAATAAAATAAGTCTATTCGTCTCCCCCATATCTATGAGAGAAGATGAATAGACTTAGCACGACCAAACAGACCTATGCCCGGCTCAAACCGTGACAACAGCTACACGTGCAGCCACAACTAACGAAACATGTTGCCACAGTGTCCCATCCTCCCTCATAGTCCAGCATTTACGGTGCCGGGTAGAGACTTTCAGGCCATATCCCCGAAAATATATGAGGTTATCGTATTTAATTGTTAGTTTCAGCATAGCAGATATCGCTTGAACGCGTCAATAGAAATCGAACAATTAAATTAAATTTATACGGAACGTTCGGTTTTAACCAAGATATCGTCCGTCCAGAAACGTGCTCTGCAATGGTTTTAGACAACCGATATACCATTCGAATGTAAATGTGAGGTGCTGTTTCACAGTACTCATGCAACTAAACTACAATTTCTGATGGTTGTTTCCCGGCTTGGAAATCGATCGTTGCGCTGCTGACGGATTGGCTCCCCCATTCTTTTTACTGCTGTTAAACAGCCGGCCTTTCCGTACTTGTTTCACCCAGAAACCGCCATTAATCTGTTTCGGCTCATAGGAAATAATAAATGCTTTCGGGTCAATTGTCTTGATCGTTTCATACAATCGAAGTTCGTATTTTCTCGGCGTTAAAATTTGCATGGCGAGACGGTCGCCTTCCATTCCATAGGCAAACCAGCTTGTCACCCCGTACCCTTTTTCACGGAGCTGCCTCGTAAAATCGATATGAGGATCGGATGAAATGACATTGACGGTGATATACCCCAATGCCAGTTTTTCTTCAATCTTGGTTCCGACAATGACACCGAGTCCGAAACCAATCGCATAGGCGACAAGATTTTGGATTTCGTTTAAATTATCCAGCACAAGTCCGAGCCCCAAGACATAAACGACAATTTCAAACATGCTGACAAAGGCGGCCATGTAGCGTCGTCCCTTCAGCGTCAGGATCATCCGCATTGTGGACAGCGACACATACACAATATTAATAACCAGGATGATGGCCACCATGATGAATGCATTACCGAGCAATTGAATACCTCCCACTGGTCCCGCCAGAACTTTTTTGTGTCATAAAACCATGATATTCACCCAATATGTGGCCGATGCATAAACTAAAAAAGCATTCATTATCGAAAAGAGGTGTCATCATGGACCCATTCAAACAAATGACTGACTGGCGGAAAAACATGGATCATTTTTTTGGCGAGAATTTCTGGAACGAATTTGAAAACATTATAAAGCCAACCATTCCGCAAATCAATATTTATCAATATGACCATGAGCTGATTTGTATGGCCAGTATCCCGGGTTTAACCGATCTGAATAAAGTTGATATCTTTGTTGACCATGCAACCCTTGAACTGAAAGGGGTCATCGATATAGCCTATTCAGGCGGAACAGTTGTTAAAGAGGAAATCCTCCAGGGTGTGTTTGACCGGCGCATTACCTTGCCGTTTCCGGTACGTCAGGATAAAATTAATGCCACCTACCAGAATGGTTTGATCGTGATCCAGCTGCACCGGCTTATTTCTGATGAAAATAGCCGCAGCAAAGCCCATATCCGGCTGATGGCCGAATCTTAATCCTTGTTCGGCCCATAGACACGTTTAGCATCCGAGGACTTCTGCCCGCGCAGCCGTTTGTTCAATGACCGTTTCCAATTAGGTGCCAGCAATTCACGCGATGCCAGTTGCTCAGCAAGCTGAAGATCGCGCTTTTTCACATACATGACCTCATTACAGGCAGCAATCGTCCATTCAGGATATGGCCTGTCAACCAGTTCCATTTCCATGCCGCTCCCGGCGTTTCCTTCCTCCAGCACACGGAAGTACCAGCCTGTCCGGCCGCTGTTTTGGATCCGCAGTGCAAAGTCAATAACCCGAAAACGCCGGGCAGGCTTCCAGCATGGCCGGCGTGGCTGAGAAACTTGAACGATGCTGTCACCGAACCGGTATGTGTCGCCTAAACAAACCGTGGATTCATCAGCATGTTCCAACACCAGATTCTCCCCAAATGCCCCGATCCCAATGTCGTTCCTTTCCAGGTCTTCACGCCAATAGGCATAATGTTTTGCAGGATAGGCGAAAAGAGCTTTTTCCGGGCCGCCGTGACTTTTTTTATCGGCTACTTCATCATCGGCAAACCCTTCCGGCCCAACCCACAGATTGTCGTCTACTATGTTTTTGAAAATACCGCTTTCCCACGGTCTGTCCATCCGGTCTTCGGCGTTCGGATGGCCCATACGTTTCACTTTTCCCGTCAGAATTTTATGTACAAAAGGTTTCGTCACTTGAGCCACTCCCTTCCTTTCCATTGTATCGTTATTGGTCGGAAAACAAAAATCACATGTGTCCAGTCATTTACCATAAATTGATCGATGAGAGAAAATTTTGATTCAATGGTCACACAATTATGATAAAGTCATTATACAGGCAGGGGGATACAAAATGAAAAGACATTTATGTTGGATTTTGCCATCGATTATCACCGTGACAGGTATTATCCTCGCTGAAACTCACATCCTGATGCTCATCTCATTTTTGGCCCGTATTTCATTTAGTGCAGGTTCTTGTTCGAGGTCATCTGTTACCTGATATAACCGATTTTGTGGTATAGTGAATGAACAAACTTAACCATTCGGAGGAAACCAACATGACAAATCAGCTAAAAACAGCGACATTCGCCGGTGGCTGTTTCTGGTGTATGGTGAAACCATTCGATCAGTGGGATGGTATCCACGGTGTCATCTCCGGCTATACCGGCGGCCATACAGAGAACCCGACTTATGACGATGTGAAGAGCGGAAAAACCGGACATTATGAGGCAGTGGCGATTACGTATAACCCTGCTGTCATAACGTATGAGGACATTTTAACGATCTATTGGCAGCAAATCGACCCAACAGACGATGGCGGCCAGTTCCATGATCGCGGTGATTCTTACCGGACAGCCATTTTTTATCATGATGAAGGACAGAAAGAACTCGCAGAAAAATCGAGGCAGGCGATTGCGGAGAGTGGAAAATTCAGCGATCCGATTGTCACAAAGATTTTGCCGGCGCAGGTGTTTTATCCGGCCGAAGACCACCATCAGGACTACTACCAAAAGAACGAAGCCCATTATCAAAAGGACAGGGCAGCGTCCGGACGTGATGAATTCATCGCGAACGTGTGGGGGGAGTAAGTGTAGAAGCTTGCTCCCTTCTCTATTTAGTTTCTGATGCTATGTGCTGATGTTGCGCCTCTTCTTCTGATGGACCGGATGATTTAAGGTTCCATCTCCCCTTGTTATTCCTCACATACTCCCATATACTTATGTTTCAGGCTTTTTTTGTAACGTTTAACACCAATTCACCTTAGACACAGGAGCGGAGAACATGTCAAATGATCAATCACTGACACCATTAAAAATGTTGCTTTTCAGTTTTCATGCAACGAATACCATCATTCTCAGCTTTTTGCCGCTTTATCTGGAATATAAAGGGCTCGATGGCACGGAAATTGGCTGGGTGCTGGCGGTCGGACCACTGGCTGCCATTATTGCCCAGCCTTTTTGGGGCTATATGAGTGATAAGTATAAAACGGTGAAAAACATCCTGCTCATCTGTATCGCCGGTCTGCTCGTCAGCAGCGTGGTATTTTTTCAGATGAATGGTCTTATTGCCATTTTGTTGGCCGGTTTCGTCTTTTATTTTTTCACGTCACCGATCGGCGGTCTTGGGGACAGTCTTGGACAACGACGGGCTGATGAACTGAGGATATCATTCGGGTCCATCCGAACATGGGGATCAATCGGGTTTGCGGTGTCATCTCTGATTGTCGGCCAAGTTTTGACGACCATTGGCATTCAGTATATGATCTGGCCGTATTTGCTTTTTGGAACGATTGCGCTGATCGTAACGTTTCGCCTCACGGATGTCAACGTCGAATCCGACCCGGTCCAACTCAGTGATATCCAAAGACTTATTCGCAATAAACCGTTTATGCTGTTCCTGTTATTTATGATGTTCATCACGATGACCCACCGTGCCAGCGACAGTTTCATCGGATTATATATTGCGCAACTAGGCGGAAACGAAGGCCTTGTTGGTGTCGCATGGTTTGTCGGGGTTGCGAGCGAGGCACTGGTCTTTGCGCTTGCAGGAAGGTGGTACCGGAAATATCATACGCTCATTTTTGTCATTTTTGCCGGTATCGTCTACAGTCTGCGCTGGTTTCTTTATGCCGCAGCGGATGATCCGATGTACATTATTGCGCTGCAATTTCTACACGGTATCACGTTTGGTGTGTTCTATCTGGCAGCACTGGACTATGTCACCAGACTAATACCGTCACTGCTGCAGTCGACTGGTCATCTGATGTTTTATGCGGTATTTTTCGGCATATCTGGTATTATCGGCTCACTCCTCGGTGGGGCGTTAATCGATTCATATGGCGGCGGCGCACTCTATGCAGTGCTGGGATGCTCGGCAGCAGCAGGCGCACTGTTCCTCACCGTCTATCATACACTAACAACCAGACGACAAGTCCGGCAAATGTAAAAAGCGGAACCACTACAAGTGGCCCCGCTTTTTCTGACTAGCTCAGGAACATAAAGTATAACACGAATATAATAAACAGAACGTACATAACCGGATTAATCTCTTTGATACGGCCTTTCAGGATCATCGTGATGGGGTAGAAAATAAATCCGATAGCAATCCCGGTTGCGATGCTGTACGCCAGTGGCATGGAAACAATCGTCAAAAAGGCCGGTACAGCTATTTCAAACTGATCCCAGTCGATATCTTTTAACGATGCTGACATCATGACACCGACAATAATCAGAGCCGGTGCAGTTACTTCAGCTGTCACCACACTCAACAACGGCGAGAAAAACAATGCCAAAAGGAAAAACCCCGCGGTCACGACCGACGTAAACCCGGTCCGGCCGCCTGCTCCAACGCCTGCTGTTGACTCGATATAGGAAGTAGTCGTTGATGTGCCGATAACCGATCCGGCCACAGTTGCTGCAGAATCCGAGAACAGAGCCTTTCCGGCACGCGGCAATTTATTGTCTTTCATCAATCCTGCCTGGTTGGCAACTGCAACAAGGGTACCAGCCGTGTCAAAGAAATCAACGAATAAAAACGTTAAAATAACGACAAGCATTTCAATCGTGAAAATGTCACCAAACTGCATAATCGCCTGACCGAATGTCGGAGCCACACTCGGGACTTCCCCGACGATCCCACCGATCCCGGACGGCATGTCAATCAAACCGGAGAGCATGCCGACAATGGCTGTAGCGATCATCCCATAAAAGATGCCGCCTTTAATGTTCAAACTCAGTAAAATCACCGAAATGACAACGCCAAAAATAGCCAAAAGCACGGTCGGTGATGTCAAATCACCCAATGCCACAAGTGTCGCATCGTCCCCGACAATAATGCCGGCATTCTGAAAACCGATAAAGGCAATGTAAATACCAATTCCGGCCCCGACAGCCATTTTCAGATTGGGCGGAATCGCATTAATGACTTTTTCCCGCAATCCCGTTAATGTCAGCACAATAAAGATCAGCCCAGATGCTAGTACACCTGCGAGTGCGGTTTCCCATGGGATGCCAAAACCTAATACAACGGTATAGGAGAAAAACGCGTTCAGCCCCATCCCCGGTGCCAGCGCAATCGGATACTTAGCAAATACACCCATGATTAGTGTGCCCAAAGCAGCCGCAATTGCGGTGGCTGTGAAGACCGCCCCCTGATCGATCCGCGTCACCCCTTCAGGCAGCTCCTCCACACCGACCAATGCGAGCGTTGACGAATTGACAAATAAAATATAGGCCATGGCCAAAAAGGTTGTCAGCCCCGCTACAAATTCCCGTCTATAATTCGTACCATGTTCTTCAAACTGAAAGTATTTTTTCAATGTTTCTCCTCCCAACTTTTTCTTAAGGGGCATGTTTAAAAAGAAAACCTTTGAACATCCTCTAAAAATAAAAACACTCCTGTTCGTAACAAGAGTGCAATGCAAGAAAAAGCAATCAGAAGAGACATCAGGATGCTCATCATCATGACTTTAATCTTGCGTAGTCAGACCATTTACGGTGGTCCGGTAGAAACTCTTGGGCCGTATTCCCGAAATTATACGCAAATGATTCATTTATATTATCAGCCTACTATAATAATTCGACAACGTCAATATAAAATACGAATATTTAATGTTTAAAGTCTTTTCATTGTTCGTTATTCCCATTCGATTGTGGCCGGCGGCTTGCTGGTGACGTCATAGACGACCCGATTAATATGTTCAACGTCATTCACAATACGGGTCGAGATTTTTTCCAGAACATCCCACGGAATGCGCGCCCAGTCCGATGTCATACCATCAACCGATGTGACCGCCCGGATACCGATCGTGTAATCATAAGTGCGAGCATCCCCCATTACACCGACACTGCGGATATCAGGCAAAACGGTGAAATATTGCCAGATGTCCCGGTCCAGGCCGGCTGCGGCAATCTCTTCACGCAAAATGGCATCGGATTCCCGAACGATCGCCAATTTCTCTTCTGTCACCTCACCAAGCACGCGAATCGCCAGACCCGGTCCCGGGAATGGCTGCCGCCAGACAATATTTTCCGGTAGGCCGAGCTGCAAACCCAGCTCGCGGACTTCATCTTTAAATAATGTGTTCAGCGGCTCGATCAGGTCAAATTGCATGTCTTCCGGAAGCCCGCCGACATTGTGATGCGACTTGATGGTCTGGGCTGTTTCCGTCCCGCTTTCGATAACATCTGTATACAGGGTCCCCTGTGCCAGAAAATCAATATCTTTTAACTTATCTGCCTCATCATCAAAGACATAAATGAATTCATTACCGATAATCTTCCGCTTCTGTTCCGGGTCGTCCACCCCTTTTAATTTGGACAAGAACCGGTCGGCTGCATCGATTTTAATGAAATGCATATCAAAATCGTCGTCAAACGTTCTCGTAACTTCTTCCGCTTCATTTTTCCTTAGTAAGCCGTGATCGACAAAAATGCAGGTCAGCTGTTTACCGATTGCCTTATGGATCAGTGCGGCAACCACCGATGAGTCCACGCCGCCGCTCAGCGCGCACAACACTTTCCGGTCACCGACTTTGGAGCGGATGTTAGCCACTTCCATCTCGATAAAATTTTCAATCGTCCAGTCACCCTGACAGCCGCAGACATCATACACAAAGTGTCTCAACAGATCCTGACCATATTCCGAATGGCGAACTTCCGGGTGAAACTGTACGCCATATAATTGACGGTCCTGATCGCTCATAGCTGCAATTGGCGTCGATCGACTGGTGGCCTCGGTTTGAAAAGAATCCGGCGTTTGCATGACTTTATCACCATGACTCATCCAAACCGTTTGCATTTCGGGTGTACCCTTAAACAGTATCGGATCATGCTGCAGCTCAATGACTGCTTTGCCATATTCCCGGTTGGCATCTCTAGCGACTTCCCCGCCAAAATGCAGCGCCATCAGCTGCATCCCATAACAGATGCCCAGCACTGGAATGCCCAGTTCAAAAATATCCGGATCACAGCGGAAACTGTTGGCATCATAGACACTGTGCGGACCGCCTGAGAGGATAATCCCTTTTGGGTTCAGCTGCCTGACTTCATCAGCGGTGATCTGATGCGGGTGCAGTTCGCTGTAAACGCCATGTTCTCTGATCCGTCTGGTAATTAGCTGGTTATATTGACTACCAAAATCCAATACTAAAATCATTTCATTATGTTCCATTTTATTCGCTCCTATCACGTCGTCATTTTTCTTATGAAATGATTCTGAAATTCTTGCTTATTTGCGCGGTTACGTGCTTCTGTCGCTCGATTCGACACTTTCCTCGCGCGACTTCGGGCTGCGCTCGCCCGATTTTTTGCGTTATTTTCTCATTAAAATAACCTGAACCGCCGCCAATATGCAGCAAATAGCTACACGAAGGCAGAAATTCAGGTTAAATATACGTCAAACCATCGAATTCCGCCTTCATAGTCAGAGCATTTACGGTGCTCCGGTAGAAACTTTCGAACCCTATTATCGAGGATATATGAATGGCGACTCTATTAACGCTTTTAATACGTCACTATTCTACTAATCCATGACCATGGCGTCAAGTCAATAGTTGCTTCATTAAATTTTTCCATACATGGCCTAATGTAACGGTCTTCTGATCGTTTATTTCATCTTTATAAAGGATTTGTTCGTAATGCGCAGTGAGCTGACCCATTTGATTTGTGCTATATTGGGCGTCAACTCGTTTGGCGAACTCCCGCAATGTCTGATCTGGCTTTTTCGCGACACCCTTATGCGCGAGCAGATCCAGAAGACAGTGATACGCCTCCTGGAAAACTTTGGCATCGGGCCGGTTCTGCAATTTCCGGGATAAATAAGCCGTCCGCCAGCGGAACCTCGTTTTGTAGATGATTAAACCAACCAGCGCCATCAGGACTGCACCGGCCAGTACGTACCACCAATTGATCGAACCATTTCCGGACGAATGATCGTCTTGCGCTGCCGCAGGTACTGCTTCATCTTCCTCTGGCAGTTCTTCCGGTTGTGCCTCGGGTGTCTCCATGTCGGTGGTATCCCCGGTGTCGCTTTCCCCGGTGTCATCTATATTCGTATGAAAATCAGTCAAGTTGGAAAAGCCCTGTGTGGGTTCAAACGGTACCCAGCCTGATCCCGGGAAGTAAACCTCGACCCAGGAATGCGCATTCGCATTTGTCACCTCATAAATATCATAGTCAGCTGACGTGTCCCCGTTCTGAATCACTTCCCCACTGGTGAAACCTTTGGCCCAGCGTGCCGGGATATCGAGCGACCGCAGCATCACCACCATCGACGTGGAAAAGTTGTCACAGTAACCTCCCTGTGAATCAAACAGGAATTGATCCACGTAATCCTGATCCGCTTCAGGAACAGGGACATTGCTAATCTGGTACGTAAACCCGTTTTGGCCAAAATAGGATTCGATGGAACGCGCTTTATCATAACGATTATCATCCTCTTCCGTTACCTCTGCCGCCAGTTCGCCAACCCGGTCTGGCAACGAGTCCGGAAGCTGCGTATAACGCTGTTCCAAAGTCCCTGGATCTTCGGACGGTTTTTTTACTTCACGCAGCTTATCAACCGCAAAAGAGGGACTGTCGTACGTCATGGTATATTCGTCCAGATGCACACCATTCCCATGACGTTCTGGCCGTATCTCTTCAAACCCGCGATTTAATTGCAAATCAACATCCTGGTCGGTTTCTACCTGTGAGAGACCATACGGATAGACCAGTTTTTCCATATAGCTGTCGTCATGAAAGTCCAGCATCGCAGTGAATTCTTCTGTTTCCACATTATCTGTGAATGTCTGCAAATTTATACTGTCAGCATCTTGCAAATCATAATGCCAGTCCTCGGATTTTTCCCAGCCTTTCCCAGTGTAAATATCCTTTGTTTCAACACGCCAGTAGTGTTCATCTTTTGCAGCCGCCTGAAAAACCGGTGTATAGTCCTGTACGAACGAGCCACCCAAACTGCTGTCGTTTTCGCCGTAACCAACCTTTTGGATACCTGAGCCACCACCTGGGCCGCCGGCATTTTCCGCAGCACTTTGAATAAAGGGTACTGGGTCAGGCCATTGCGGATCAAACTTTGGGGCGGCATAACCGACTAAGGTCGAAAACAAAACAATTGAAATTAGTGGCACAACCCATACAGGCGCTTTTTTTACCCAGGCAAAACGTATCGATTCCCGATTCAACTCTTTGACGAAATTCAACACACCTAATGCGGCAAATGACACGATAAACGTCCGCACAATGGCAGTATCCGCATCATATGGTGTAAAGGTATCCAATAAACCCAAGTAGACGAATGTCAGCAATACAAACACAAACACACGTTTCATGATAATAAACCAATAATACAATAAATAACTCAGCATCCAAATCAGCAGCAAAAACAACACACTACGGAATAAGGGGGTCAATTCATACCATTGCTGGGAAAACAGGGCGTTTATATTGAAGCCGATTTCCACCAGTAATTGCTCAAGCCATCTTTTGCTCAACATGGACGGCGTCATAAACAGACTATCAATAATAAACACAAGACCAAATGCTTTCAGCGGCATCGAAAGCCACCATGTCACACCAAGCAGCGAAATAAAGAAACAGAACAAGGCATAAAGAATAAACACCGCCATATTGCTGACATCACCGATTTGGCTAACCGGATAAAGCCATTCCAAAAATAAAATAAATGCACAGCCATATAAAAGCAAGGTGTATGAAAATGGCATTTTTCTAGTCATACAATCGTCACCTCAATAATTTTCCGGGCCAGATCGTTTTCCGTCACGACATTGATCACGATCCCTTCAGAACGGAGGTGCCTGATCATGTTTTGCTCCTCTATGGAAATGAAGGCTGCAGCCTGCACGAAAATGACGACCAATTTTCGCGTATGCTGACTGACCTTCCTAACAACATCCTGGAAGTCATTTTCCAAATGGGTTGTTACAAGAATCAGATTGGCACCGGAAGCGATTTGCATCAGATTCTCCCGTAATTTTACCGAAAACGGAGCGGTTCCACCGGGCTGAACGTTGGTCAAATGTTGTCTGATCCGGTTCCTCTTAATTGGATCACGCTGGAGTGGAAAATAAACCGTGTTTGTTCCGATTGACAAAAAAGCTGCCTGTGATGTCTGTGTCTGGATCGACCCTAACAGTGACATTGTCAGCTCAATCCCTGTTTCAAATGCCAGCTCATTGATCCCTTTATAATAACAGGCGTCCAGTACTATCACCGTATCCGTACTTTTTTCCTGTTCGAATTCCTTTGTGATAATCGTGTTCTTTCGTGCCGTTTGTTTCCAGTCAATCCAGGAAAACTTGTCACCTGGCGTATACTCCCGGATACCCGTGGCGACATTTGTATTCTTTAAATTCATAGATTGCGAGGAGACTGAGCCCTGCTCATAGCTATTGATCGTTTCACCAAGCTTTACCGGGCGTTCATTCGGGAAAGCGGAAATCTGATCATTGACGTGAAAAATATGCTCTTTGGTAATAATCCCGAATACATCACCAGTCCGAACCCGCACCGCCTGAAGCGCATGTTCACCGCGCGGGATTTGCTCAATCACATATGGCAAGTCAACCACCCTGCGGAATCCCGGGAAAGTGATCTGTTTGATTCTCCGCGGTATGGGGCGTTTATCCGGCTGATCCAAATAACGGTACCGCTCATTATAGTCATCCATTTTTTGCAATGTATCCGGCAATAGTTCTTCACAAATACAATAGTATAAAGGAAATGGAAAGGATCGTTGCAGACGAAGGGTCACCTGTATACGATCACCGGCGCGGGTGACATGGCTGGAAAGTTGTCGGGTGACGCGCCAATTTTTTATTGGATAAAACAACAGCCCTAAGTGGTACAGGAAAATCGGCAGCACAGCAAAAAACAGAAACCAGCTGACAAAACCGCCCTGAAACATCGCATAGGAAAATAACAGCAATAATAGCACGACAACAAAACTCAATTTGCCGATGAAGCGGATCATACTGGTCATGAATCGAATTCCTTTCTGATAGGAATGTGCGTATCTTTGACGATCGTTTGGATTACCAAATCACTGGTCAGTCCGTCATACATCGCCTCGGCATTTAAAATGATACGGTGAGCCAGGATGAATGGTGCCAGATACTTGACGTCATCCGGCAAAACATAATCGCGCCCATGGATGAAAGCATAAGCCTTAGCCGCTTTCATCAAAGCGATCGAGCCACGCGGGCTGACACCAAGATAAATGGAACGATCATGTCGGGTGCCGTTTACTAGTTTAATAATGTATTGCCGGACATTCTGGTCAATATAAACGTTTTTAACCTCTTCCTGCAAAGCCACTAACGCGTCTTTATCCATCACAGCTGAAAGGCTTTCAATTGGATGGTTTTGCGATGTCCGTTCAAGCATCTGCATTTCCTGCTCAGCTGAAGGATAGCCCATTTTCATCTTTAAAATAAACCGGTCCAACTGTGCTTCAGGTAATGGATATGTTCCTTCATACTCAATCGGGTTCTGGGTCGCCATCACGAAGAATGGCTTCTTTAATTTAATCGTGTTGCCATCAACCGTGACATTACTTTCTTCCATCCCTTCAAGCAAAGCGGATTGTGTCTTTGGTGATGTGCGGTTGATTTCGTCCGCCAGCACGATATTGCCCAGAATCGGCCCCGAACGAAACTCAAATTCCAGTGTTTTCGGGTTGTAAATGGAGACACCTGTTACATCAGACGGCAGTAAATCAGGTGTGAACTGAATCCGTCTGAAATCACAATCCAGGGATTTGGCCAGAGCTCGGACAAGCATCGTTTTCCCGACACCAGGTACGTCTTCTAGAAGTACGTGCCCATTGGCCAAAAGAGCGACAAGGCTCAAAGTGGCCGCCTCCTCTTTGCCGATCATCACTTTATTTATATTGTCAATGACTCTCTCAATCTTCTGATTATAAACGGTAGTGTCCTGTATCATCCAGTGTACGCCTCCCAATGAACTATTACACTTTTAACTATACTAAAAATAGTTTGTGAAGTAAAAGTATCCCTAAAGTTTGTATGACGGTTCTTATTAAGTATACCCGGTTGCAAAACGTTTATACAACAAGAGAAGGAAGGAGAAAAATCCCCTTCCTTCTTGACTTGATATAAACCTTTAGTTATTTTCTAAATATTAGGTGTTTCTACTATTTTTTGATTGACGGGACCTGCTTTCCCCGCCTTTTTAGCTGAATTATTGTTTTCTATAAGTACGTGTTATTCCCGCCGTCCGGGATCGCTTCGGGCGGATGCTTTCCGCGGGCACGGCCTCAGCCTCCTCAGAAGCAAAGAACGCTTCTTCCGGGGTCTTCGGACACGTGCTATTCCCGCAGGAGTCACCGCCCTCCGCTCACCCGACTAGTTAAGTTGAGATGCGATTTACGATTACTGCCGTAAATCCAAAACTAGCGAAGGAAAAAGACGGAGACTCCTGTGGGAAAGCGCAGAGTAGACCTGAGCAGAAAAAAGCGAACTTCTTTTTTCGAGGAGGCTGAGCTCGGGGCCCACGGAAAGCGTCGTGTTTTTCCGTAGCGGTTGCCTCTATCAATTTAAATCCAGTTTGTCAAACATAGACTTTGGTGAAGAGCCAAAATTTAATTAAAACACTCTTGCTTCAGCTCCTATCTTACAATGAAGGGATTCCTCTTAAACCCTCCCATAAATCGGACTGTTCCATTTGGCCGGCAAGCTTCAATAGCATGTCCTCGTTTCCTTTCGCCGCCATCACCTGGACACCCAAAGGCAAACCGACCGTGGTCTTATGCACCGGAACAGACATGGCCGGCTGTCCTGTCAAATTAGCCAGCTGCGTAAATGGTGTATAGGTGAGACTCGGCAGAAACATCTCATAAATCAGTTCTTGCTGCCCCGACTTATCCAGCCCCTTTATTTTGTCACGGAACATTCCCTGCTGTTCTGTACTATATGTTAATTCGCCAACTTCCGGCGCTGGAAA
The DNA here is from genome assembly GCF_042679865.1 of Lentibacillus salinarum. Classification (NCBI taxonomy): domain Bacteria; kingdom Bacillati; phylum Bacillota; class Bacilli; order Caryophanales; family Bacillaceae; genus Lentibacillus; species Lentibacillus salinarum. The sequence continues at coordinate 193,434 of NZ_JBHTNH010000003.1, forward strand.
AGCTGTTGCCGGTGTGATGTGAAAATCGTAAGTCCTGTGAAATGCTGCCATCTGAGCGGCCGCTTGATCCCAAGCAGCCAGACTGGCCGAATATTCCGCAGCCGATACCGATTTACCGGCTTCATTTAACAGCCATGTCTCAATCTCCAGATCGTCCGCTGTAACCGGCTTGCCGATTGCCTGCTCCAGCTGATTGACAACTGAGGCGATTTCGCCACTGTTCATGATATAGTAATGACGCATTAAATCAATACCATTGACATCATTCGCTTGTTCTTCAACGATATGACCCTGTGATTCAAGCCACTTCACCGCCTTGACGACCGCTTCCCGCGCATCCTCAGAAACCGGGGTGCCAACAGGGGAAGCTGTGGAAAAGGCAATGTGCATTGGCTTCGCGAAACCTTCTGTCATTGCTTCGGCATAGTTTCCATCAAACAGCGGCGTCTGGAAGGCTGCTTCCGGCTGGACGATTTGAAGAAGATCGAGTAGTGCCGCACTATCGCGGACACTTTTGCTTAAGGCAAAATCAATCGACGCACCCTGCCATTGCCGGCCAACTCCAGGCCCGACTGGTGTCCGGCCGCGTGTCGGCTTTAATCCGAACAGCCCCGTAAAGGAAGCGGGTATCCGAATCGAGCCGCCGCCATCACTAGCACCTGCTACCGGGACAACACCGGCAGCAATCGCCGCAGCCGCTCCGCCACTGGAACCTCCCGGTGAATGATTCGTAATCCACGGGTTCCGTGTCGGGCCATACAGCTCAGGCTCGGTAATATTTTTCAGGCCAAATTCCGGTGTGTTCGTATGCCCCATGAGCATAAAACCGGCCTCACGCAATTTGCCGACAAAATGCGAATCGCGTTGGCTGACTGTCTCTTTCATTATTTTTGCAGATGATGTGAGCATTTCCCCGGCGAGTGACTGGGAAAGGTTTTTCAATAACATCGGGACGCCTGGGAAAGGCCGATTGGTATCAATCGTCTCCGCCTCACTCATAACTCGGCTCTTACGGTCATGAACAACGGCGTTGAGCGCCGGATTAACTTCCTCCAGACGCTGAAAGGCCAGCTCCAAAAATTCAGGTGGTCGCATCTCGTTCATTTTGATCAGTTCAGCTATATCGGTTGCATCCAATTTTATGTATGTCTTTAAATCCATTTGTCTCCCCCCTTTATGTGTTACCATATATTGTATCATGTTATCCGACTATTGCTGACCTTTCTGACACCGTAAACCGTTTTCATGACTGATTATCACGTTTTTTCCAGGGAGGATCTCCTGCTTTATGGAGCTTTTTATTCACTCTATAAATCGTATAAGGTATAACAAATACGAACGCTGCACAAATCAGCACCCACATGTCAGGCAATCGTTCCAACAGGCTGCTCCACATACCACATCACGTCCTCCTCTAATTCTTTGTCTCATCTGCGGCACCCGATGATTGTATATTGACGTTTGCTGATACATTGATGTTTGCGTGGGAAAAATAATTTTTCCCACGGTCCCAATCATCCTCAATCGTTGTCCAAAAACCATAATGATACTGATGTAATACCCGGTTGATTCCCAGTATGTCAGCTTTTAACTCCTTTTGCACCTTTTCGATCGTCTGATTTATTAGCTGTTCCATTTTTGCTTCAGCCCGTTTCTCAAGATCTTTCATCTTTTCTTTTGTTCTGACTGTTTCTGAACCAAATGTTTCGGCAATTTGCATTTCTACGTCAATCGTGACGTCAACCCCGATAATCGCTTTTGTTTTGTCCGTTATTTTCATCGAGCTGTCGATATTCAATAGCTCCATCGTCACCGTCTCGTCATTCTTTTCAACTTCCACCTTACCGCCATCCTTCTCCCCGGTAAATAGAACGTAGCCTCTCGTTTCTTTTTGCGTTAGGGTTCCGACCATACGGTTATTGTCACCGTGAAAAACAGCTGTCCCCTCGTAATTTAATCTTTCGCCATTTTTGACCATCCGTGGCACAACATAGCTGCTCTCATTTAAAAGATGTTCATGAAGTTCGCCAATTCTCAGCGGCTGCATCACGCCTGCATTTTTAAAACTATTTTCCATAATCGATTGAATATGCATCACAGGCAATTGTTCGTTTTCAGCTGCTATATCCAGTATAGGCTTTGCCCTACCGTCAACAATTAGCACATTGACTTCCCTGCGCATCTCATGATCACGGATGAACAGATCCAATACATCGGAAAAAAGCGTTTCCTTTTGTGCCAACTCACTCGACACCACAATCATCTGTAAATGAGATAAAAATGGCGATCGGCTGGAAATGGTGGCCATTTCTCTCTCGATAGCGAACAGACTTTTCCCGGTTACCGTAAAATTGGTATAGGCCTGTTCATTACTGCTCCCCTGTGTAGGCGCTCCCAAACCGGATGGTACGACAAATTGATTCGTAACCGTTATGGCATTGTCATCCAAGCTGCTGTTTTCGGGCATATCAATGGCAATGCCGACAACAAATCCGCGGTCCTCAATTTCCACTCGATCCCAGCAGCCTGACAATACAAATACCATTAACACACAAGCGAATATGAGCGTCATTCGGAGAGTCATAGCTTTGTCACACCTCTCCATTTGGCGGTTATCAACAATAATACGGTAATACCAGCCGTTACAAACGTGCCATAATAGCCGACATACATCCCAAAGGCAGACACTTCAGCCGTATCGTTTGGCGTCATCCCAATGATGTATACCAGTGGCGCGAGAAGGAAAATCAGCTGCATTTTCCGGTCTTTCCGGAAAATGGCGTTAAGTGCAAACACGGAAACATCGAAGGCCATGGCAGTTGTATTGAATATAGCCATGATCCAAATGACAAAAAACAGCGATTCAAACCGTTCAAAAAAGCCACCCGGAATTTGGACATCTTTCGCTAACTCAATGGTCGGGTAAAGCAAATTACCAGCCACCAGATTGCCAAATACAGCAATGCACACCACGTAAACAAACGCATACAACATGATCACGATCAGCATACCGAGACAAGCCTTTTTAGGAACATTATCGGGTTTTTTGACCAGTGCTGTATAAAATAACAGCGTCCCCACTCCTATGTAAGAATAAATGCTTTGTTTAAGGGCATCCCAATGGCCGCTGATATCCGTTTTCAACACAGGAAGCAAGTTACCCCCTTCAAACATCCCGGTGGTAAACAACATGACCAGTACTGAAATGAACAGTATAATTGGCAGGAACATCATATTCAGCCGAAACAGCCCTGCCCGCGTACCTGAAACAGCATATATGACGACTAATAAAAACGACAAACCAATCACGCCATTTGGTGTCTGATCAAACAAATATTGCTTTGCCACATCAGCAATGACACGCGTTTCAAAAGCCGCTAACAATAGTCCCTGGACTGCCAATAATGAGGTGAACACGATAGCAAGCGGCCTTGATGTAAGCAAGGATGCATAATCAATAAAGTTTTGCTGCGGAAATACCGATGCCAGTTTTGCGATCAGCCACGTCAACAGGATGACCAGCACCCCTCCGGTAACAATCGCGATGAGACCGTCAGCTGCCACCGTCGGGCTGGCTATTTGTCTTGGCAATGACAGCATGCCAACACCGATAACCATCGACGGAACTGACACGAGAATTTCCCTCTCACCTATGAAATTATCAGCGTACTCAAACCTTTCCATAATCTATGTGTCCCCTTTATTAACAGATTTACTGTCATCTGATTTCAGAAAAGATGGCCGCCTTGTTTGCATGGTGAGCGGTGCCCGTAATACAAGATCCTTCCAGTCCCTAAAAAAACTTGGAGAAAACGGTGTCGAATAAGGAACACCGATACTCTTTAAATTAACGATATGAATATTGATCATAATATAAACAAGGATGATCCCGTATAGCCCCAGTAAGGCAGCGGCCATCATGAAACCAAATCGCAGCAGCCGAAAGGAGATGGCCACACTGTAGGAAGGTATGGAAAATGAGGCAATAGCCGTAACGGCTACCACAATCACCATAATCGGGCTTACGATCCCAGCCTGTACGGCCGCATCGCCTATGACCAGCCCCCCGACAATCCCGATAGTCTGTCCAATTGTTTTTGGCAGCCTTGCGCCGGCTTCACGAAGCAATTCCATGGTAAAAGCCATAATTGCCGCTTCAATGGCAGCCGGAAATGGCACACCTTCCCGTGTTGCAGCAATTGAGAAAGCAAGTTTGGAAGGCACCATCCCCTGGTGATAGGACAACAGCGCGATATATAATGCAGGTAAAAACATGGCAAGAAACGCCGCGCCATAACGCAATGCTCTTAAAAAACTTCCGATCATCCAGCGCTCATAGTAATCTTCCGGCGATTGCAATGTGTTCCCCAATGTCAACGGGGCAGTCAGAGCAAAAGGCGTCCCGTCCAGGATGATGCCCACCTTCCCCTGCAGGAGGGCAGCAGACACTTTATCAGGTCTTTCGGTATTCATCAGCTGTGGGAAAGGTGATAGAAAGCTGTCTTCAATCCATTGCTCAATAAACCCTGATTCCGGTGCGTCGTCCATGTCGATCGATTCAATTCTTCGGTTCACTTCTTTGATCAGATCCGGATGAATAATCCCTTCGATGTAGGCTACAACCAACTTTTTTTTGGATCGACGCCCGATGTCATATGTCTGAAACCGTAAATTAGGATCGCGAATATGCCGGCGAATCAGCATTGTGTTCGTCCGTAAATTTTCAGTAAACCCTTCACGCGGACCACGGATTAATGATTCACTTACCGGCTCAGCGATGGCACGTGATTCCCATCCATTGGCGTCGATGATCAGTGCTTGATTGATGCCATCCAGATAAACCAGCGCGCTGCCGTATAAAAGACGATTGGTAACGTCGTCCAGATGATGGCCTTTACCGATATCAGCAACTGAAATGAGTGCGTTCTCCATTTCAAGCAAAACATGATCTTCCCTATAAGGCATATTGTCTTTTTCAGAAAACAGCTGAAGGTTTTTCATCACATGATTGTTGATTTGCCGCTTATCTGCTAGACCGTCAATATAGACAATGGCACAGCGATGGCTTGTCTGACCGAGCGAAAACTCCCGGATCACCAGATCATTTGGCTCTTCCAGCATCTGTTTTAATATAGCCATATTTTGATCAAGCGACTTTGTTAGCTCGGTCGGAAATGTATGTTCCTGGTCATCATGCTTTTGTCTATTTTTAAAAAAAGATTTGAATCTCATCTTATGACCTCATCTATTTCTGTCATCTTCCTTTGGTTTCCCCAAAACTTATGATTTATACGGTATAAGACGTTTCATACCAGCCAAACTAATGACAGTCCGGGATTGCTTGTCTGTGACCGTGAAAGGAGAAAGCATTGATGAGAAAACAACAGTCCATGATCCATTATCATCGTAACAGGGCAGCCATTATAAGCAGCAAGGCCCGCGTGACCATACGAAGCGGTCAAAGGTAAAACGAATGGCCAAAAAATATGGAAAAAATCGAGACAAACTTGAAATGCTGCTGTGGAGCGTTGCCCTACCCGGATTTGGACAGCTGTTAAACCGCAAATATTTAAAAGGCTTTTTACTAATTGCATTGGAATTTATTATTAATGTATTTGGGAACTTCAATAAAATCATTATTTTAAGCTTCCATGGTGAGATTCAGGAGGCCATCAATCAGACGAATTATGGATGGCTGATGTTTTATCCGTGTCTTTATTTTTTCGCCATGTGGGATGCTTATAAAGATGCTGAAGGGGAAAGTAAGCCTTACGCATTTGTGCCATTCGTATTTTCAGCCTATTTCGTCACAGTGGGGCTGATTTTTTCCCCCACATTCACTATATTCGGGATATTAATTGGCCCGATGTGGCTGCCGATGCTGGGAGGGCTTCCAACCGGTTTACTTGTTGGCGGTATCATTCGCTGGCTGCTGCTGAAACGACTGGAAAAAAACAAAAGCACTGCAACATAGCACTTCAAGCTTTAACAGCCCTGACTGACAGGAGCATGTTTAGAAAAAGGATCGTACCTTCAGGCTACATAAAGATCCTTTTTTTCTGTTCGGCTGTTCCCGCATCGTTGTGGCTTCTGTTAGCATGTTGATCACGGTGAATAAAAGCGACTTGAAAGACCGTCGGCATCGAAATATTATGTTTTGGCATTTATAATGGACAGGAGACAGTATTATAAGCGTGCACCTATTGTTGGTTGAAAAGGACGTGACAGATTTGACAGTTGAAAAAAACGCCGTAACCTTCGAAAAGGTGGATTATTCCGTTGAAGGCATACATATTTTACAGCAAATCACAGGGGAAGTCGCTGCAGGCAACATTACAACCGTCGTTGGTCCATCAGGTGCCGGAAAAACAACCTTGTTCAAATTATGCAACGGCCTGCAATCACCCAATTCAGGCAGCATTTATATCCAGAACCACCATATCGACAGTTATGACCCCATCGACTTACGCCGCAAAGTCGGTATTGCCCTGCAAAACGCCACGATGATCAACGGGACTATCTGGACAAACCTCGAGCTTCCGCTGAAATTGCAAAGTAAAGAATTGTCAGAGGACCGTGCTAGTGAATTACTGAACCTAGTTGGTCTGGAAGAAGCAGCCTTTCAAAAGAAAACAAAGGATTTATCCGGTGGGCAGCAGCAGAAGTTGTCGATCGCCCGCACGCTGGTGAACCAGCCGGACATTTTACTGCTTGATGAGATTACCTCATCACTGGATAGTGTCTCCCGCCAGGATATCGAAGAACTGATCGCCAATATTAATCAAGAGTATGGTACAACGATTTTATGGATTACCCATAATTTACAGCAGGCACTCGACATCGGGGATGACACGTGGGTCATGATGGACGGCGAAGTGGTGGAAACCGGGCCAAGCCATTTCCTGAAAAACCCGAAAAATGACCGGGTAAAACAGTTTGTGCGAGGTGAAATCGAATGAGCATTCTAACGTTGTCTCTCTCGCTATTATTCGTGATTATACCGCTTGTTTTATCCAAAGTCCTAAACCTTGGCCTGGAAAAGGATACACTTATTGCCTCCGTTCGGTCGATCATTCAGCTGTTGGCCGTCGGGTATGTTCTGCAATTTGTATTCGACTCGGGAAACATGCTTTATATCATGCTGATGGTCGTGCTCATGATTGCGGCCGCCACTCATAACGCTCAGAAAAAAGGGGCTGCCATCAAAGGGATTATTTGGAAACTTATCGTTACATTTATTTTTGTGGAAGTTTTGACTCAGGGTATTTTACTTGGTTTGAACATTACACCACCGACCGCGCAATACATTATCCCGATCAGCGGCATGGTTGTAGGCAACTCCATGGTACTGGCCATTTTGTTCCTTAATCGTTTCACGTCGGAAATTGAGACGCATCAGGACGAAACCGAACTGGTTTTATCACTCGGCGGGACACCGAAGCAGGCGATTCATTCGCAGCTGATCACGTCGATTCAGGCGAGTACGATTCCGACGATTGAAAGCCAGAAAACGATTGGTCTCGTCCAGCTCCCAGGAATGATGAGCGGGCAAATTATTGCCGGGGCTGACCCTGTCCAGGCAGTGCTTTTCCAGCTGCTTGTTCTTTTCCTATTATTGACGACGGCTGTGGTCACCAGCATCATGCTCGGCTATTTATCCTACCCGACGCTGTTCAATCAACGAATGCAGCTGTTAAGAAGTACAGATGACAATACGGAGTGAAATGGAGGGTCGAGGTTTAATAATAGGTATTTAAATGGCAAGAGAGGTTTCCCAATGAAAGGAAACCTCTCTTTACATCGCTACTTTTTCCGCCGGATGCCGATAACACGCCCGGCTTCTTTTGGTTTTTCAGTCGGTGTGTGATTTTTTGCAAGTTCCGTCAGCTGCGCGAAAATGTTATCCGGGAATGGTGCCGCCTTGCCGGCCGACTGGTCAATCCCCATCAGCATCTGTTCACTGGTGGCGGCACGTTTGCCGTTTTCGCCGAACAGTTCATAAAACACATGCGCCCGTTTGGCGTCATAATCAAGGATTTGCATGTGAACTTCAAGTGGTTCACCGAGCTTCATTTCATCCAAATAACAAACGTGCGTCTCCATTGTGTAGATTGTATATTGATACGCCTTGCGAAAGTCATCTGTGATGCCAATCAATGTCATAAAACGATCGACACCCCAGCTGAATGCCCGGACATATTCAGCATCGTTCATATGACCGTTATAGTCTATCCAGGCTTCAGGCACCGTGTCCTGAATAATCACTTTTGCTTCACCCATACCGGGCACGCCCCTTTCTAATTAAAATTTGATCTTACAATCGGCCTGACAAGTTAGCACCAGGCCAATATTTTTCCAGCAGCTGTTGTAGTTCAATCAAAAACTGGTCACGCCGCTCTTCCAGTTTTCCCATCTCCACATCACCGGTCTGTTCTTCCGCACCGGTCACAACTTTCTCGGATAGTTCATCCGTTAATTCAGGCGCTTCCAGTTTTGTCCACGGTAGCTTCAATGCCGGACCGAACTGTTCCAGCAAATGGCGCATGCCTTGCTTGCCGCCGCCCATATGCAGTGTCATGAATGGCCCCATCAATGCCCAGCGAAGTCCCGGGCCGTATATGATGGAAGCATCCACTTCTTCAGTTGTGGCCACACCATCATTCACGATGTGCAGAGATTCACGCCAAATCGCCTCCATCAGACGATCGGCGATATGCCCTTCAATTTCCTGCCGGACAATGAGCGGCTTCATATGCAAATGATCATAGAAATCCTTTGCTTTCTCAACGTAAGATGTTTCGGTTTTATCACCGCCGACAAGCTCAACCAGCGGGACGAGATAGACCGGGTTGAACGGGTGAGCGACAATCACACGCTCCGGATGATGCTCACAGTCTGATTGCAAACTGCTCGGCAGGATCCCCGATGTGCTTGAAGCGATGACGGCTTCTGCCGGCGCATACTGATCAATCGTCGCGATAACGCTTCGTTTCAATTCTTCCCGCTCCGGAACGTTTTCCTGAACAAAGTCTGCCTGTGCCAGGGCTTTTGGCAAATCTTGTTCAAAAAATAAATTGGCCTGTGAGGCGCCTTCTGCTAGGCCCATTTCTTCCATCTTCGGCCATGCCTGCTGAACTGCTTCACGCGTACGCGCTTCGGCTGCCGGATCGGGATCCGCAGCCGTGACATGGTAGCCGTTCGCTAAAAATCGTGTGATCCACCCGTTTCCGATGACGCCTGTCCCGACAACGGTGATGTGTTTGATTGATCCTTCTATTGCTGTCATGCTAGTCTTCCTTTCCATATGGGTTAAGCAAATTTAATTCTTTCCGTGCTTCAGCCGGTGTCATAATATCCGAGCCAAGGCTTTGCACAATGCCGACTGCTTTATCGACGAGCTGCTCATTGGTTGCCAGCTGGCCTTTTTTCAGATAAAGGTTATCTTCCAGGCCTACGCGGACGTTGCCGCCTTGAAGAACGGATTCTGCCACCATCGGCATCTGCATCCGGCCGATTCCGAAAGCTGCCCATCTGCCATTTTCCGGGATGCGACTCTTCATGTAGGACATCGTTTCAGCGTCTGCTGCCGCGCCCCACGGGATACCAAGGCAAAACTGATACAATGGATCACCATCAATCAAGCCCTCCTGAATCAGTTGATTGGCAAAACGGACGTGTCCTGTATCGAAACATTCCAGTTCAGGCTTCACACCGCTTTCCTGTACCATTTTCGCCTGATTCCGCAGCCAGTCAGTCGGGCTGACATACAGCATATTGCCAAAGTTGGTACTGCCGCAGTCCAGCGTGCACATTTCCGGCAGCAGCTTGCCAACCGGTTCATGGCGTTCTTCAGGTGTCTGGATGTCGGTTCCTTCACCGCCCCGTGTCGGGTCATCCTCACTTGGCACCCAGTCACCCCCGCCGCCTGAAGTAATGTTAATAATCACATCTGTTTCTGATTCGCGGATACGCTCCACAGCTTCCTGAAATAAATTGGCATCATGGCTCAACCCACCTGTTTTCGGATCACGGGCATGGATATGAGCAATCGTCGCCCCCGCCCTGGCCGCTGCAATCGCCGAATCGGCAATCTCTTTCGGGGTTACCGGTACGTGCGGGCTTTTGGCTGTTGTGTCACCTGCTCCCGTCAATGCACACGATAGAATCACTTTTTTATTCATTGCTTAACTCCTCCTGTCTATTTTCTATGAGATACCGAAATCGCCTAAATCGCCGATTTCTTCCAATCTGACTTCTAACCTCTGGCATCTGAAAAGACGCGTCAGCGTTTATTCTTAGGAACATGCTTGAAAATTTCACCGCTCTCAAAAAAGTCGGTTACCCGGCGGATCCAGTCATAGTATTCTTTCCAATCATGGAGCTCAGCCAGCAGTTCATCAATGGCCTGTTCATTTTCCTTCGTCAATTCCTGGTTCTGCCGCAATTCATCCATTTTTTTCGTGAGCCGTTGTTCAAAATTGCGGCTGCGGTTGATCGCTCGCTGCCATGTTGATGTAAAAAGTGAGATAAACGTCTGATAATAATCTTCTTCAACCTGATATAAGTCTTTCCGGACGCCTTTTTTAAATACACGTTCAGCAATATTCATATCAATCATTTCCCGGACAATCTGGCTCATCCGGGTTTTGCTCATCCCGGTTTCGGCAGCCAGTTCATCCAGCGTCATGGGTTCTCTGTTCATATAAATGATGCCAAGAACACGGCCGACGCTTGTCGGAGCGCCAAAAGCATTCATGTTGTCGGTTATTTTTTCAACAAATTGCGTTTTGACATCTTCTATTTTTTCGTTTTGATTTGCCATGTCAATCTCCCTTTTTCGGCATGTTTGCATCAACATTATCACATCATCACCATCGACCCCGCAACGTGTGATCAGGATGCCTGGCCGGGCTGCAATCTGCGCTCAATCCATCCCAGAACCAAATCAGCGATAATGGCCATCAGGGCTGTCGGAATGGCGCCTGCCAGAATAATGGCAGTTCCATCTGTGGCGTTAGTTCCCGTCACAATAATCGCACCAAGCCCTCCAGCGCCAATAAACGCGCCGATGGCTACAATCCCAATGCCAATTACAAGTGCTGTCCTGAGGCCAGCCATGATCACACTGACAGCAAGCGGCAGTTCAACCATCCGCAATAGCTGGAATCGGGTCATGCCCGAAGCGTATCCTGCTTCTGTGACCGTCTTGTCAACGTCTTTCATGCCAACGTACGTGTTTTGGGTAATCGGCAAAATGGAATAAAGCACTAGTGTCACAATGGCTGTATTTGTCCCGAGTCCCATGACAATCATGATAACTGCCATCGCCCCAAGTGCCGGGATGGTCTGTATAATGCTCCCAATGGCCAGCACCCAGCTGCTCAATTGACCATACCTGGCAATCAGGATACCGAGCGGGATCGATATGATGGCCGCAAATAATACACCGTACACCGCCATCAGAAAATGCCTGTAAAACTCTGTCCAGATATAGCCGCCATTGGCACTGACATACTGAATGAATTCCTGTATGGTATCCATATCAATTCCCTCCTTCTCCGGTATCTTCAAAGTAGTTATTTGCCTGCAGGAATTGCTTGGCAACTTTCCGCGGGTTGATACGTTCAACATCTGCCTTGTAATTCAATTCCTGCATTTGTTCGGTGGTAATCTGATTTCCAAGACGTTTTGTGATCTCTTTGATTGCCGGATATTTTTCCAGAAGTTCATTATTGATGACCGGTGAGGCGTCATATGGCGGGAAGAATTGCTTGTCATCCTCCAGCACCTTTAAATCAAATTCTTTGATCTGGCCGTCTGTTGAATAGGCCAGGACAACATCCATATTGCCGGTTGCCGCTGCCTGATAGACGAGTCCAAGATTCATTGGGTAAACATCACCAAAGTCGAAATAAGTCTCTTTGAACCCGTCGTAACCATCACCTTCCCGGTTAACCCAGGCATTATCAACGCCAAAACGCAGATCGTCAGCAAACGGCTTGAGATCGGATACCGTTTCAATATTATTCTCGTCGGCAAATTCTTCCGTAACCGCAATGGAATAACTGTTCTCGAAGCCATATGTTTCTGCCCACGTTTGATTGAATCGGTCCTGAAATTCATGTTCCACCGTTCCCAGCGCCTTTTCCGGATCCTTGATCGGCGCCATATCAAGCGCACCAGCTATATCTGTCCCGGTATAGCGTGTGCTGGATATGTCAATATCCCCGCGTTCCATACCTTGATGCTGCACAATCGATGACCCGAGTTTTGTCACAAGATCAGTTTTGGCATCTGTTTCCCGTTCAATCATAATGGCCAGTATTTGCGCCATGATTTCCGATTCCGATTGTGTGAGCGAACCAATTTTAACCGTATTTTGTGATGTACCTGCCAGACCAGGTAATGAACAGCCGGTGAGCATCACCAACAAAACCAATATCATACTCACCCTATATAACGTTTTTATCATCTTGTTCACCTCCACCATTATGCCGTCTCATAAGAATCTTTCACCCCATCAGGTGTGAGTTTACTTTCCATTACAGCAAGCGATCGATCCGCAATGACAGCCAATATCGTGGCTGGAATGGTCCCTGCCAGAATCAATGATGGTTGATAGAGATTCAGTCCATCAAAAATGAAATCACCAAGACCGCCACCACCGATGAATGCCGCCAGCGCAGCCCATCCGATCAAGTAAACCGTTGACAGGCGGATGCCGGCCATAATCACCGGAAGGGACAAAGGCAGTTCCATTTTGATGATGGCCTGCCAACTGTTCATGCCCATGCCTTTGCCTGCTTCAACGACACCTCTATCAACGTCACGAACACCGATATAGGTATTACGTAAGATTGGCAATAATGAATAGAAAAACAACGCCAGAATCGCAGGGATTTTGCCGATCCCGATCAGCGGAATGAAAAAAGCGAGAATCGCCAAACTAGGAATGGTTTGTAAAATGCCAATAAATGATATCAACCGATCCGCAACATTCGGAATTCGTGACAGCAAAATGCCAAGTGGTACAGCTACAATGACACCAAGCAGAATGGCTGCCAGCGAAATATAAAAGTGCTCCCAAGTTTTAATGAGAAGTTCGTTTCCATGTTCTGCAAAAAATTCCATCATAGTCACCCACCTCCTATTCTGCTGCAGCTGCTATTCCATCCAGCTCCATCCCGTCGCCCCAAATCGTATCATAAACGAGATTCGCCAGTGTCGCGCGTGTCACAATGCCTGCCAGTTTATCCCGCTCATCGACAACAGGCACATATGTCGCACCACGGCGCAGGATTTTGTGGACCGTATCCCGCAACAGGCTATCCTGGTACACTGAAAAGATATTGTTCGCCATAATGGCATCAACATAATCGGCTTTTTTATAGTTCAGGTTAATGGCTTCAATATCAATAAATCCTTTTAAGACATTATCGGCATCAACGACAAGCAACGAATCAACATGCCTGTCACGCATCGTGGAAATGGCGGATCTTAATGTTGTGCCGGTTTGGACGGTAACCGGATAACTCGCCATAATCTGACCAACCGTTGTAACGTCCGGGCGCCCTTGAATTAGTCGATCTTTGCCAAGGAACTCTTCTACAAATTCATTTGCCGGGTTCCGGACAATTTCATCCGGTGTGTCCGCTTGAACGACTTCCCCGTCACGCATAATAACAACACGGTCGGCAAGCTTTAATGCTTCATCCATGTCGTGTGTGACGAAAACAATCGTCTTATCCAGTTCTTTTTGCAGCTTTTTGAATTCCTCTTGCAGTGAATCTCGCGTAATCGGGTCAAGGGCCCCGAATGGCTCGTCCATTAAAATCAATGGGGGATTCGCCGCAAGCGCACGTAATACGCCAATACGTTGCTGCTGGCCACCACTTAATTCATGAGGGTACCTGTCAAGATAATCTTCAGGCATATCAACCAGTTTCAGCAGTTCACGCGCCCGTGCGTCTTTCTGCTCTTTTGTCCATTTCAGCAACGTCCCGACCAATACGATATTTTCCTTAATCGTCATATGCGGCATCAGACCTATCTGCTGGATAACATAACCGATCGATCGGCGCAGCTCAACCGCATTCTGCTCCTTGATATCTTTACCGTCAACAAGAATGCTGCCATCTGTAATATCAATCAACCGGTTAACCATCTTCATCGTTGTTGTTTTACCACAGCCACTCGGGCCGATAAAACAGACAAATTCACCTTTTTCGATTTTCAAATTCAAATGACTGACGGCTGGTTTACCGTCACCGTATCGTTTTGTCACATGATTAAACTCTAGCAATGTATTACACCTCCGTTATTACTTTCGCCGAAATCACTTTTTCAAGTATACGGAAAATGACTGCTTGAAGAAAACAAGCAAATAAGTCCATAAACTTTTAAAAATGTATACAATATTAATTGTATAAAGTTCACAAAGTTTATATCGTAAAATTCCTCTAGATTTCGACAGATTCCTCATCTATCTGATTCCTAAAAAATTCAAATTGCCTCTTACGGCAACAATCGAAAGCCAAAATAAAAAAGGGGCATGATGAAAAAAATTTCTCTCATCATGCCCCTTTTTTGGGGTTTTATTCGATTGTAGGGGTGAAGGCGACATCCATCATTGAAAGAAAGTTACATGACGTATCTCGTTTTTCGTCCATGATGCCTGCCTGTTTATGATTCAAGTGCCACACAATTTATGCTAAACGCTGGTTATTAGTCGCGAATGTATCTTGCCCAAAATAAGCTAATCAAATGCTAATGGTTTTGTTCTCATCCAAACACACGCCTTAGACGGTCAGCATTCTCATTGTCAGCAGACGTATTTTCGACAATCCTGTATTTTTTATGACTGATCACCGTGTTCGGATATCCGTAGTTAATCGTTTCATAGTCTTTCATATCGGATATATCAACAATAATACTGTTCTTCGTTTTCGATGGCAAGACCTTTCCTTTGACCATCTTGCCACCTTGTTCAAACGCGATAATGTCACCAGGTTCAGCCTTTTTTCTATCCGGTACAAACATTTCGTATCTCCTTTGGAATGCGTCATGCCAGTCCATTCGCTTTTGTTACCTTTATAAACAATCTGGTTGTCAGATTGTACGTTCATTCTAAATGACGATAATGGCAAGAGTTTGGTGAATTTGTGGCATAAGTTTGTAATTTATCAATCCAAACGGCTATCTAATCATGATGTTCGCACAACATGATTAAAAACATGAAAAAGGTTTCCACTAAGCGCAGGTACTCAATGGAAACCTCCTATACCGCAACATTGTCAGGTTTTGCACCTGCATCCACGCTGAATTTCAATAACCGGTCCTTGACTCATTAAATTTTTCCCTGTCTGTTAACGAATGATTTAAACTACTGCTATACTGTGATAGCAAAACGTTTATCACTCACGCATACTCTATCAAAATTGTTTGCCAAATATTTTCAAATACCCCAGATAATACGATAATACAAACACTGTTATTAACGTTCCGATCATCAGTGCAAAGAACAGCCAGTCACGCTTTCCGACAGTCAGTTTATGATAATGCGTGCGGTCAGGATCACCGGTAAAGCCTTTGGATTCCATCGCGATGGAAACACGCTCGGCCTTCCGAATGCCGTTAGCCAGAAGCGGAATGGCATAACGGCGGAATTGATTAACTCTACCTTTGATTCCGCGCGCTCGGCTGACGCCACGGATGCGGTGTGCCTGCCTGAGTATCTGCAACTCATGCTGGAAGACGGGCAGAAAGCGGTAACCGGCCAGGATACCGTATGTGATCTTCGGAGGCAACTTACATTGCTGCATGAAACTGAGCATCAATTTGGTCGAATCTGTCGTCAGAATGAACATCAGCGACAGCGCGCCGAAACAAAGGGACCT
Source organism: Lentibacillus salinarum (assembly GCF_042679865.1). Taxonomy (NCBI): domain Bacteria; kingdom Bacillati; phylum Bacillota; class Bacilli; order Caryophanales; family Bacillaceae; genus Lentibacillus; species Lentibacillus salinarum. The sequence continues at coordinate 209,330 of NZ_JBHTNH010000003.1, forward strand.
GAGTGCCAGGCTGATCCCGGTCTCGATACTGCCCGTCGTGATCGCCAGATTCCACAGCGTGAAAACCACTTCCCCCGTAGAGAAGGTCTGATTGGCATACAGAACAGTCATCCAGGCAAAACTCAAAGCAAGGATAAGAAACGGGGTGAAAAGTTTCAGCCAACGGAGAATCGGAATGTCTGTCATGGTACATGTGACAGCTAGAATAAACATAAAATACAATAACGGTGTCAACACATCATAGGTAAGACCGAGCAGTACGCCTGGAATCAATACCGCAAATGCTTTGATGGATGGATTAATGGATGAGATCATACAACTCACCTTCCTCCACGCTTTTCCGAAGTCTTGCCGGCAGTCTTAGCCTCGCTGCCTGAAGAAGTTCCCCTTCCTTCCATAGAGAAGCCGGCCTGTCAGAGAATGCCACTTTCCCTTGTTTCAGAACCACGACACGGTCGGCAGCATCAACGATATCCATATCATGGGTGACAAACACAATGGCTATCCCCTTGGCTTTCAACGCCATAACATAATCCATCAGCTCCAACGTTGTGGCAGCATCCTGTCCGAATGTCGGTTCATCGAACAGCAGAATATCCGGCGTCTCCTCCAGAACGGTCGCCACACTGAGCCTTCGTTTCTGCCCGCCGCTTAAAGCAAATGGATTGTTGTTTCGGTACGCTTTTAAATGGAATTGCTCCATCAGATGATCCGCAGCGCTTTCCATCCCCTCGTCGGCATAGCCGTTGAGCTTCATCCCGAAGGTTAACTCCTCATAGACGGTATCCGTGATGAACTGATGCTCTGGATTCTGAAAAACAAAACCCATGCGCTTTCGCAGGTCTTTCTCCTGCCATGTCCCCAGCGGGCGGTCAAACAGGGAGATAGTTCCAGCACACGGGTCTAGGAGGCCCGCCATCAGCTGAAGCAGGGTGGACTTCCCTGCTCCATTTTCCCCAACGATAACCACAAGCTCCCCGCCACAGACATTCATGCTCACATTCTTCAGTACCTCTTGTTTACGGCGGGAAAAGGACAGACCGCGGACAGAAAGAACGTTTTTCTCTGACGGCACAATCCGCGCCCACTTTTCCCGAAATGCGGGGCTATCGGAATACGCATCTGGCAAAAAAATCCCTTCTTGTTCCAAAATCTGTTTTTTCTCTGTGAACAACCGCTCCGGCCTATCATCTGCCAGCAGTTGTCCATCCCGGCCGATTACTAGTACCCGGCTGATAAGATCAAGCCAGTCATCAGCTTGATGTTCGATGATCAGAACAGATAGTTGCCGCTCTTTCTGGATTTTCCCCACCAATTTGATGAATTCCAGACTTGATACCGGATCGAGGTTTGCCGTCGGTTCATCAAGGATCAGCATTTCCGGCTCAAGCAGGAGGACGGCAGCGAGGGCAACCTTTTGCTTCTGTCCGCCCGACAGTTCATGGATTTTATTGTTTTCAAAACCTTCCATTCCGACTGCTTTCAGTACAGCTTTGATTCTCCCGCGGATCGCAGGAGCGGGAATCTTCCTGTTTTCCAGGGTGAATGCCAGCTCATCCTCCACCGTCATCATGCAGAACTGGCTTTCCGGGTCCTGAAAGACAATGCCGATTTCCTGTGTCAGCTCTCCCCTCTCAAATTCCGAAATATTTTTTCCATAGAAAAGGATATCCCCGGAAGCCGTTCCCTCGATGGCTTCCGGATACAACCCATTTAGACAGAGGGCGAGACTGCTTTTCCCGGCACCGCTTGCGCCCATCAAGAGGGTTACGTCATTCCGGTTCAACGTGAAACGGAGCCCATCGAACAATGGCTGTTCATCGATTTCCCCATAGGAAAAGGAAAAGTCACGCACCTCAAGTATCGGCTGCTGCCGTCCCTCAAGCACTTTCATATTGCCGCTTCCTTTGCAATGCTTTCCCTAAAGCATATCCGCGGAGCACCCCGGTTTTGGCAAGCTGATCACTGAGCCATTTACCAAGAACCCCTGTAATCAACGCACTGCTGATGATGCGTACGATCAGTGTCGAGCCGATCAGCCATGGCGCGAGTGCAATCATGCCAGCCGAGTAGAGATGCCAGGCAAAACTGAACACGGCGGCAGATATACCGGCAAGAACAAGAACACGCAGACGATAATCGTTCCACCTGGTAAGCGCGAAGACAAACTCTGCCCCTGCCCCCTGGATGGCGGCAGAAAGAAGCAGACCGGGGCCTGCCGCTGAACCGAGTAGGATCTCGATCACCCCTGCAATCACTTCAGCAGTGAAGGCGACCCCGGGTTTTCGCAGGATGTAAGCCGCCATGATTGAGACAATAAACCAGACACCATAGATGATCTCGTAGCCAAATGGTGCAAGGCCGAATGGTGCAAGGATATTACGAATCCCTTCCCCAACTAGGAAAAATAGGAGATAAATAATCCCGAAGACGACTCCTAAAATGGACATCAGGACAATTTCTTTTAGTTTCCATTGCTTCGTCATAAAATCGCTCCCCCTTATGTCTTATTGGACGGGCTGTTTGCTGAAATGGTAAACGTCATGGTTACATGGGAAACCTTCTCCTGCACACTGTCAAAGGACTGATGTAGCGCCTCAAAGATGGCCTTCACATCTCCATCCAATCTTGTTGCATAATGGGAAGCGCTCACCTCCACATTGCGGTGTTTGGAAAGGTCAATCTGTTCATAGATAGTATCCATATAATCCTCTCTACCCATTGGATATAGAGAAAATTTGCAGCCCGCTTGCTGAGAAATCTGTTTGGATGTCGCTTCATTCAGCGGTGTCTCAGCCCCATCCATATAGGCATCTGCCTCCGTATCCCCCGGGCAGCCGATGGAAAACGTGCCGCTCATCGCCACATGCTCCCCCGTATTTGCCGCATGCAGGAAAAGCGCTTGCGTCACATCGAAAACATGCTCCATCTTTCCACGCACACAGGTGCTCACATCATCCGTTTTTTTCCAGATGTTTGACGTATCCACCTCATCCAGCGCTCCCATAATAATGTCAACGAACTTGTCACTCATTGGGAGCAGCGTAAACTGGCACCCCGCAATTCTACTTGTTCCGCAGCTGTTGTTTTGCATGTTTCTCCTCCTTCTTGATTGTTACTACAAAAAAACTGCACTCCCGAGGGAATGCAGTTTACACGTATATACATAATCACGTTTATTTATTATACAGTGAACTGCACTTCCCCACGCTGGTATTATCCAGTTCGGGTTCAAAGGGTCAGACGAAGAATCCTCTCAGCCACCAATTCCGGCAGCTCCCCTAGTGCTTGTCGGTTATGCAGTTTTCCATGTATCTTCATGATAAATAGTTTTGTGAATTTTGTAAAGGGGTTAGTTATTACGCCTATAAGACCACAGGCTCTGCTACCTGTTTAATGATGCGCGGATATGCAAACCAACTATCAAGTTGTGTCTATGCCTGGCACCCTATTTTTGAATTGAACAGGTGATTCAATTTGTGAAAGAAAGATATCCCGAGCTTAAGATGAAATCCGCACATTTAACGATCAATCACCTGTCAAGCTTCCCGTGAGGATTCTTTTGTGCAGCTCGTTCAAAACACGGTAAAGCTTGAGGTATGTTCCGGGTTTTGCTCATGTATCAAGCAGCTGGTTTGCCTATCCATTATTCGCTTTATATTCCATCTTTTATTTACAAATATCCTCACTCTTTATTGAAGAAAAACTTATAATCTTGACGATGTCCCCATGTACTTGGAAAAAGAAACGCACTTTTATGACACAGCGTTTCTTATTTGAGACGACGCGCCTGTCCCACTGCCTCCTTTTCAGCCAATGAACAATAGCGTCCTCCATAGAAAATAAGAGGATCTTTTTCTTCAACGTTAATGTCGTTCACCTTCCCAAAAAACAATGTATGATCCCCTTCCACATGTTCCGTTACGACTTCACAAGAGATCTGTGCTAATACGCCAGGTAAAACTGGCTTACCATCAAGCCAATCAAACTCAATTTCCGTTTCACATTTCAGGTTCCCGGAAAAAATTCTTGATAATTCCTCTTGATTGGACGCTAGTATATTCACGGTGAACGCACCACTTCTCTTCAATTTACTAAGCATATGGACTTTTTCTCCAATTGAAATCGTCACTAACTTTGGACTAAGCGATACAGACATAAACGCATTGGCCGTCATGCCATGAACGTCGTCCCCATCCACCTCAGTCAAAATAACCGTAACACCTGTTGCAAACTTCCCCATCGCATTTCTGAATTGGTCAATATCCATTTATTTTATCCCTCCATTTTTTCAACAGTAACACCACTTGATTTAAGTCCACATATTTTTCGAATGTATTTAAATCATTTTACAAACTACGATAGATATATAGTAATATATGCTAAAACATATTATTCTGATTTGTCAACTTGGTATAAAAATAAAATGAACTATTGAAATTTTTGATAAACCATGAAATAATAATCCTTATAATTCACATAATTTTTATATGTTTTATTAAAAATGATGATCATCAAGCGGAGGTGTACACATGAATTTATTGGGACAAAGCACTATAGACGAACGAATTAATTTATTCTCTAAAACAGTCGAACCTTTTACAGAACGTGCCATAAAACATGATGAAAATGGAACTTTCCCTTTTGAAAACTTTGAGGATTTAAAAGCCATCGGTTATCCGGCAGTGACCTTACCGAAAGAACACGGAGGATTGGGAGCCTCTCTCCACGAAATGCTGCGCTACCAAGAAATAATTGGGAAGGCAGATGGATCGACCGCGCTTTCTATTGGATGGCATATGGGAATCATGAAACATCTTGGCGAAAATGACATTTGGAAGAAAGATAAATACGCATCTGTCGCACATGACGTAAAAGAAACTGGTGCATTACTCAACAATGCTGCATCAGAACCGGCTACAGGGAGTCCTACCCGCGGGGGCAAACCGGAAACCTTTGTAAAAGAAGATAGTACGGGTTGGGTGATTAATGGCAGAAAAACATTTACCACACTCGCCCCTATTCTTAGTTACTTTGTGGTAAGTGCTTCCATAGATGGCACCGATGATGTAGGGAATTTCCTGGTTAAACGTGATAGCGAAGGCGTCAGGATAGAAGAAACGTGGGATTCCATTGCGATGCGTGGAACTGGCAGCCATGACCTCGTATTAGAAAATGTCCATGTTGAAAAAGATGATCTTGTTGAAATGCCGTCATCAGGTAAACAGAAACCGGCTGGCTGGCTTTTACACATACCTGCTTGCTATTTAGGAATTGCTCAAGCCGCCCAACAGGCTGCAATCGATTTTGCAACAACTTATTCACCGAATAGCATTAAAGGAACGATTTCTGAATTGCCAAATGTGAAACAAAAAATCGGTGAAATCGAACTAGGCATATTAGAAGCAAAACATTTTCTTTATTCCGTTGCTAAGAAATGGGACGAAAGCGATGAAACCATTCGGAGCACAATGGGTCCTGAGCTTGGAGCCGTTAAATTATCCGTCGTAAATAAAGCGGTTGAAGCAGTTGATTTGGCCATGAGAATTGTTGGTGCACGCAGCTTGTCCAAGAAAAACAAACTGCAACTCTACTACCGTGATGTTCGGGCAGGATTGCACAACCCACCAATGGATGACATGACAATTATTAACCTTGCCGGTAAATCGATAAGTGATCATCAGTAGGGACAGAATACTTATCCCTGCAAATTACCATAAGATTTGGGACAGAGGGAACCTGTCCCCTTATTTGACAATTATTCAAACTAAAATTATAGGGATAATATGCTATATGATTCAATTTCAAGGGGGAAGAGACATGAAAAAAGGGAAATTTCTTAAAGGAATCGTAACAGGCGTAGCTTTCGTTACCCTCTTAGCGGGATGTGGGTCAGATACTGCCTCTGGTTCAGAAGGCGAAAGTGACTCAGATGTCAGAACAGTAAAAATTGCATTTGACCAAGGATCAAAGCCGATTACTTACGTAGACGATAATGGAAATCCAACCGGATATGATGTTGAAGTGATGAAATTGGTAGATGAATTACTGCCGGAATATGAATTTGAATACGTTGGAACAACAAATGAAGACTTGCTAATCGGTGTTCAACAAGGGAAGTTTCAGGCAGGCGTTAAAAATGCGTTCTGGACAGAGGAAAGAACGGAGAACTTCCTCTATCCTGAAGAATTTCTTGGTTTGAGCAGTATCGGTCTTGTGTTAACGAAAGAAAATGCGCATATCAAAACGTTAGAAGACTTTGCCTCAGAAGGGATGACGCTAGCGCCCATAGCAGCAAATAATGCACAATACACAGTAATTGATGAATATAATCAGGAAAATCCAGACAACCCGGTCAAACTAAAGTCTGGCGATCAATTTTCCGTTGACGTTGTTCAATGGGTAAATGAAGGCCGTGTCGATGGCGGTGTGTCGATAGAGGGAACGTTTGAAAAGCAAGTTGCAGCAGAAGATGGTCCATATCATAACTTAGTAAACGACGTTGTCTATAATGAATTCGATGTGATTAAAACATGGCCATTATTTAATTTGAATGAGGAAGAACTTGCAGCTGCCTATGACGAAGCAATTAAGCAGCTTAAGGAAGAAAATAAATTAAGTGAACTTAGTGAAGAATTTTATGGCAGAGACTTATTTAAAGTTTTGGATTCGGTGGACAGATAATCAACAAACAGAGGTGCAAAAATGGAGAAATATTTTGATGTAACCTATATATGGGAATCCATTCCAACCCTTCTGCCTTTTTTAAAAGTGACATTTTTCGTAGCAGGCCTTTCCGTTCTGTTCGGAAGCCTGCTCGGATTAATCTTAGCTATCATGAAACTTGGGAAAAACAAAATTGTCCAAAAAACCGCTCATGGTTATACAACCATATTACGCTGTACACCATCTATTGTTCTGCTATTTTTGATTTATTATGGCGTTCCCGCTGTCGTCATGAACTTTGGTATCAATCTCACCGATATGAGCCCGGCCTTTTTTGTCGTGATTACGTTCACCCTCCAATTTGGTGCATTGATGTCCGAGGTCATCCGTTCAGCCTATGAATCTGTTGACAAAGGGCAATATGAAGCAGGCGTATCTGTCGGGTTAAGTAACATACAAGCTTACCGGAGAATTATTTTTCCGCAAGCATTTGTTGCTGCATTGCCTAACTTTGGCAATGCGCTGCTGGAATTAATGAAAGAAGGAGCTCTGGCCTATACCATTGGGCTGATCGATGTGATGGGCAAGGCAAACCTCATCATTGCGAGTAATTACAATTCCCATGCCTTGGAAATCTATATCGGCCTATCCATCATTTACTGGGTGCTTTCCATCATCATCGAACAATTTTTCTTAAAACTGGAAAAGATCTTTAGCAAAGGTAAGAAAAACTTAAAAACAGCTTAGGGGGTGACAGTGTGTCAGGTGGATTGGATTTTGAGTTTTTAATAGACACCTTTTTTGTCGCATTATCAGGGGTTCCTGTTGCGATGATCATTACCGTTGTTTCATTGACCATCGCATTGCCATTAGGTTTTGTACTGGCATTAACGCGATTAAATAAAATACCGATATTAAATCAGTTTTCCCGGGTTTATGTTTCCTTTATAAGAGGGACACCTGTCATCGTGCAAATTTTTATCATTTATAATAGTGTCCCTATACTGCTCGCATCTATCTTTGAAACGTATAACATCCAAATGAATGTTTATGATGTCAATCCAATTTGGTACGCACTTATTGTTTTCTCATTAAATGCAACAGCAACATTAATCGAAGTATTCCGTTCTGCCATCAATACAGTAAGTAAAGGGCAACTGGAAGCCGCCTATTCTGTTGGGTTAACAACGGTTCAGGGGTTTAGACGAATTATCATTCCTCAAACACTGGTTGTCGCATTACCAAACATTTGTAATGCAACCGTTAACCTGATTAAAGCAACGTCACTCGGCTATGCGATGTCTTTACCAGAAATTACGTTAAAAGCGCAAGTTGCAGCGAATGCTAGCTACAACTATATCGAGGCATACCTTGACATCTTTATTATTTATCTCATTATTTGCAGTTTAGTCGAATATGCATTTAAACAATTTGAAAAACGCTTAAGAAAATATCAATTAGCACCTGCTGCCTAGACTAAATTCGGAGGTGACATCATGTTAGAGATTAACAATATACACAAGTCATTCGGGGAAAATACTGTTTTGGATGGCGTAGATTTAGAGATTGAAAAAGGAGATGTGGTTGTCGTCCTTGGACCAAGCGGATCTGGAAAAACTACCCTGCTTAGGTGCATCAACTTTTTGGAAAAAGCAGATCAGGGAGAAGCTATATTTGGGGATCTTCACGTGAACCTTAATAAAGCATCGAAAAAAGCGATTCATACCATTAGAAAACGAACGGCCTTTGTATTTCAAAATTATAACCTATTCAATAATAAAACCGCACTTGAAAATGTCACGGAAGGACTTATCATTGGCAGAGGGATGCCAAAAGAAAAAGCCAATAACATTGCAAGGAATGCACTGGATAAAGTAGGATTGTCTGAAAAATACAGTGCCTATCCAGTGGAATTATCCGGCGGCCAGGAGCAACGGGTTGGTATTGCAAGAGCAGTGGCCTTGAATCCTGACATTATACTTTTTGATGAACCTACATCGGCATTGGATCCGGAATTGGTAGGTGAAGTGTTAGAAGTCATGAAAACTATCGCTAAAGAAGGAACGACCATGTTAGTCGTAACCCATGAAATGTCTTTTGCAAAAGACGTCGCTAATCGCGTCATCTTTATGGATGGCGGGGTTGTAGTCGAGGAAGGTCCACCAAAGGAGTTTTTCCAGCATCCTAAGGAAGAACGAACACAGCGTTTTCTTAAGCGAGTGCTGCCTGAAGATTATATTTATAATATTTAGAAACAGGTTGCTTTATTAAGGGAGAATTTGTCGAGCAACACCAGAAGTTATTAAGCTTTTTGAAGATGCTGTAAAAGGACCAATCACAAATTCAAAGAATGAATCAAAAGTCGATTACATCAATGGTTTTCCGCCTTGCTCACTTATATAAAGGCATATCTGCCCACTGAATTTGCTTATCTTAAGAAAGATAAGAAGACGATTGAGCAGTTGGAAGAAAAAGAAGTTCCAAAGTACCTTAAAAAGAAGAACTAGCTCTGTTTTTAAAGGATCACCAAAAGGACGTACTTTCCTAATAACTACAGTATACAGTACGTCCCATTCATTCAGAATCAGTGTTGCACAGGAATATTTCCCTTCTATCTCAAAACCCCTTCAGCCAAGGACAGCCCGGTCATCTTCAAACTGTGACCCGCGGATACGCTTAAACTCATGCAATAAATCCTTTACAGTCAGTTCCTGTTTCTTTTCCCCGCTTGCTTCAAAAATAATCTGTCCTTTATCCATCATGATTAGCCTATTCCCCAAATCAAGTGCCTGCTGCATGTTATGGGTTACCATTAATGTCGTCAACCCGGCATTCCGGACAACTTCCCCGGTCAATTCCGTAATCAGTTCCGCACGGGATGGATCCAATGCGGCCGTATGTTCATCAAGGAGTAGAATATCCGGCTCAGTAAAGGTGGTCATCAATAGTGATAAGGCTTGCCTTTCTCCGCCCGACAACAGGCCGACCTTAGCTGTCAGCCGGTCCTCCAGCCCAATATTAAGCGATGCTAAGTGATCTCGGAACATCTTTCGTCGCTTCTTATTCACCCCGAGCCGAAGTTTCCGTTTTTTATTCCTTGAATAGGCCATCGCCAAATTTTCCTCAATGGTCATGGAAGGAGCTGTACCCGCCATCGGATCCTGGAACACTCTTCCGATTAATGATGACCGTTTATATTCAGGCAGATGGACGACTTGCTTATTACTGATTAAAACATCGCCCACATCCGGAATCAAGGAACCGGAGATGATATTCATCAGGGTCGATTTCCCTGCCCCATTACTCCCAATGACAGTCACAAAGTCACCGCTTTCCAAGCTTAGATTTACATCATTCAGTGCTTTTTTCTCATCTGGTGTATTTTCATTAAAGGTAAGCGACATATTGTGCAGCTCCAGCATCAGGACACCTCCTTCACTTGTCTGCCAAGCTGATGACGTTTTGCCAGGCGTCGTTTTTTCTCTTTTCTGGCCTGTATCAGCTTAGGGGCCACCAATGCGCCAATAACAATCACCGCTGTAATGACTTTCATATCCCCTGTCTCCAGAAAATCCACCCGAAGTGCCAGGATGACGATTATCCGGTAAATAATGGCTCCTAATATCACCGCCAGCGTCGCCCGAGCAACCGTCTTTGTTCCAAATAGAGCTTCACCAATAATCACAGAAGCCAGACCAATCACAATCATACCGATCCCCATATTCACATCGGCAAAGCCGCCATGCTGGGCTATGAACCCACCAGAAAGCGCAACCAGGCCATTCGACAAACCGACACCCATAATTGTCAGGGAATCGGTATTGGCTGATAGGCTCCGGATCATCCGTTTATTATCCCCGATGGCCCGCAGTGCAAGTCCGACTTCCGTCTTCAAGTAATAATCTGTTACCAGCTTGATGAGCAGTGTCACGACCGTCATCGCCACAACGATCGCCCAGGTTGCTGGCATTTGCTCCAACCCAATTAAAGCGAGCATGTTATTCATGAACGAATCCAGGCCTGTTCCCTTCCACAAGGACTGCAGCTGTGTAAATAATGTACTTTCCCCAAGCATAGATAAGGTAGGTTGTCCGAGTATTCTCAAATTAATTGAATACAATGCCGTCATCATCAGAATCCCAGATAGTAACGCATTGATATTCCCCTTCGTATGCAAAACACCCGTGACACACCCGGCTATAAAACCGGCTATCGCTGCAAACAACGTTGACAGAATGGGAGGGACACCATGCATGATTGAAATACCAGCGACGGCTGCACCTGTTACAAAACTTCCATCCACCGTCAAATCAGGAAAATCCAGCACACGAAAAGTCAAATATACTCCCAAAGCCATTAAGGCATAAATGACGCCCGATTCTACTGCTCCAAATAATGATAAAAACATTTTCTCCCTCCCAAGCTATTCATGACGTCAAACAGACGGGAGCCAGGTATCACCCGGCTCCTGAATGATTAACACATTATTCGCTTCCCACCAGCTGGGCTTCCTCGTCCCATTTATCTTGCCATTCCACACCCTGGTCCTCTGCCGCTTGTTGATTGATGAACAATTCGATTTCCGGCGGATATTCGGGCGGAATCTCATTTGGTTCTTTTTCGCCGGTCAATATATCAGCAGCCATTTCACCCGTACGGTAGCCAATGGTGTGGTAGTCTATCCCAAAGGTGGCAAACCCACCCTCTGCAAGGGAATCCGGTTCACCAACAATCAACGGGATATCCTGGTCATTCGCTATCCCTACCACACTATCCAAGGCGGAGACTACGGTATTATCTGTAATGATATAAAAGACGTCAGCATCCTCAACAAGTGACGTGGCAGCTTGCTGCACCTCAGAGGAGTTGGCTACGGTTCGCTCTACAATGGACAAACCGGTTCCCTCAGCCGCTGTTTTGACACTTTCCACCTGATTAACGGAGTTCTGTTCCCCCGCATTGTAGACCATCCCAACATTGGCATCGGCAAAGTTATCTTCAAGAAATGCCACCGTTTCTTCAATTTGTTCCGGATGAAGATCCACCACACCGGTAATGTTTTCGCCGGCTTCATCCATGGAAGGGACTAACTCGGCATCGACCGCATCCGTAACCGATGTAAAGACGATTGGAATATCACTGGTCGCCTGTAATGCCCCAAGCGCACTTGGCGTCGAATTGGCAAAGATCAAATCCACATCATCAGCCACGAAGCCATCCGAAATGGGCTGCACATTATTCTGGTCATTCTGTGCACTTTGAAAATCGTATTCCACTTCCAACCCTGCATCTTTCAATGCTTCCTGAAATCCATTATAGGCTTCATCCAGGGAAGGATGCTCAACAATTTGGGTAGCACCAACTGTATAGGTCTCCCCGCTTACCTCCGATTCAGCAGAAGTATCGCTTGATGCCTCGTCATCAGAACCGCAAGCAGCTAATAGAAGGATCGATATAACTGCAAAAAGACTTAAAAACTTTTTCACCTGCTCTTCCCCCTTGTTTTTTATATTGTGTAAATAGTTAAACGTGATTATAGCATACTTTCAAACCGGTTTCGATAATATTCCGAAAAAACTTTTATATTCTATTACATACACGCTTTAAAGTATTAAAGTTTTCATCATTAACTCGGAATTATATGTTATTCTTGCAATCTTATAAAGTATGAAACGACGCTTCCGTTATTATACGGAAACGTCGTTTTATAACCCAGTTGTTCTTGTATTTCAGCAGCTATTTTCAGTGGGTTACTTCTTTTTTTCTAAAAAGAATGAGAGAATCAATCCCGTCATGGCAAATAAAAACGCAACGAAAAAGGCGGTTTTCACGCCGTTCAGGTAAGCAAACGGGTTCAATGTTTCAGTTTCGGTAGCAGTCCTGCTAATAAAGGAGATAATAAATGTTAATCCCAACGATCCCCCAAATTGGCGGGCAGTATTGATCACCGCCGTTCCATGAGGAATCAAAGCATCAGGCAAAGCATTGATACCAGCGGTCATGATTGGCATATTAATCAATGCAACACCAGCCATGGGAACCATAAATAAGACCATTGTCAGAACGAAAGGCGTATCAAGATCAAGCATAAAATGAAAACCGAGTGTGCTCAAACAAAGCATAACAAAACCAATAATCGCAATGGTTTTACCACCGTATTTATCGAACAATCTTCCTGCAAAAAGGGACATCACGGCAAGTGTCAAGGCGCCAGGCATAACAATCAAGCCACCGTAATAAGCCGAAAACTGCTGCGCGTTCTGCACATACATCGGTAAAATCGTCTCGATGGATATCAACAAACTAAACGAGAGGATGGAAATAAACGCAACAAGCGCAAACACAGGTACCTTAAGCACACGAAGTTCCAAAATAGGCGTCGAGAGCCGCAGCTGCCGAAATACAAATAAACCCAATGCCAAAGCGCCTGCGATCAGACTGCCAAGCGTACTTGCATCCGTTATTCCCGCCTCCTCTATTTTGTTGAATCCGTAAAGCATGCCACCAAAACCAATGGTTGATAATAAAATGGATAGGACGTCAATTTCTGTTTTCCGTTGCTCTGTAATGTTACGCATAAACAAAAAAACCAAAAGCAGAATGCATGCTGCAACCGGAAGTGTTAAGAGAAACAAAGCACGCCATTCGAAATATTTGATCAACAGGCCGGATATCGGAGGGCCAACCGCAGGCGCAACGTTAATCACGAGCCCGGCTAACCCCATCGCAAACCCTCTTTTTTCTTTTGGGTAACTAAGAAACATGACGGTTTGCATTAATGGTATCATGATCCCAGAGCCCATCCCTTGAACAATGCGTCCCGCAATTAAGATGGAAAAGGAAGGTGCAACGAAGCCAATCAATGTACCTGTAAAAAACAAGGTCATCGCGCTCAGCATTAATGTCCTTGTTTTAAACCTATCAATTAAATAAGCCGTGATCGGGATAAGAATGGCTACTGTTAACATAAAGCTGGTCGTCAGCCATTGAACGTCACTCGAGTTAATCTCAAATTCAATCATGATTTTTGGAAAAGCCGTGATCAGCAGAAACTGTGTAAGAACAGATAAAAAAGATGCAGACAATGTCGTTGCAACAATTAAACGTCTATGTAAAGGTGATAGATTCGTCGACGTCATATTCTGACCCTCCTTTGTCTTCCAGTAGCTGAAAAGGTATGATGGTTTTAGCAACTGTTGAGGCCTCAATTTCCTTCCATAAAGGACGACACGACTAAATCCAGACCCTGCAAGAGACCTCAAATATCTATCACATAGTCGATAGCCATTTTAGGATTTTAAATGGATCACTGTGTAATCAAATATACTTTTTATTAAGAGAGAGACCGCTAATTGGTTCTCTTTTAACGCCAAGCAGAACTTTTATAATAAAAAATATGACCCTGTTAATAAAGAGCGTCATCTTACTCTTAAGTGCCCCTTGTTTAGACACGTCTAAAAGGGGGACAGTTCCAGATTACGCTCTATTATTGAAAAATTATTATTTAGCTGTAAGCGTCAATTCATCCCCACCTGTTTTCAGGGTGGGGATTAAGCAGTAGATCAAAGTGGGATCACTCACATCGACATGGGTGCGGACATGCTGAACGCCGTGTTTTAATTGCATCTGGATTGCCTGCAATGCACGTTTCTTTATATCGTCTTTCGTTTCGTTTACATCCTCAGCCGGAGATACGTTGGATTCGGCCAGAATGAAGCGTCAAATCCTTTAAACCTTCTTCTTTATACAATTTTGCATTCTTTAATAACAATTAACCATCTCTCCTTTTAACGTAGCACATCTATCATATCAAATAAGTCGTGTAAATGATAACTTGGCTCACAAGGGGCACTGTGTCTTTGTCAGTAACCCGCCAAAAACGGCGGCTACTAACCTTAAATCCCCGATTCTGTTCGGGCCTGCACAACGCAGGTCACAAAGGCGTTGCAACACGACAAAGAAAACGTCGACAGCGATACATCGCACGAAGAAAAAGAAAAAGTGCTTTCCTTTTTCAAGGACACTGCGAACTTAGCCCATTCGGTGAAAAGGAACGTCACTGAGGAAAACTGTATCATGACCATATTGGATGCCGGGGTAGTCTCCATTTAAAACGCACTGAACACATTCTTAATGTAACAATGGTGACAAAAAGAATACCTGTTGTCCAAGCACCACTGATTAAATCAAGACCAATTACTAAACCACCCAGTGTCGCCCAAAGTGCGTAAATCTCCTCGCGAAAAATCATCGGCTTACGTCCTGCAAGAACATCCCTTATCATCCCTCCGCCTGATCCAGTCAAGGTAGCTGCCACCAATACTGCGCTTAACGGGGCACCGACCTGAACGGCACTTAAAGCCCCTTGAATGGCAAATGACGCCAAACCAATCGCATCAAAAAGAATTCCCCATTTATTCCAATACTGAATCCAAGGATTCGGTAATAGAAAAACAACAGTAATCACCAAAAAGACGACAACAAATAAATCACCTTGCGTCCAAATGGATTCAATCGGTATACCAATCAATAAGTTACGGATCGTACTACCTCCGAATGCCGTCACAAACCCTAGAACATAAACACCTAAAATGTCATAATCCTCTTGCATCGCAATAATGGCGCCACTGACTGCAAACGCAATGGTACCGACAACATTAAGTACTTCCCATATCAATGTTTTCATTCCTTTTTGTGTTATTCTCATTCTATGCTTCCCCATTTATACAAACCCTGCAGATTACATTATAGCTTTACCAGGTGGAAGTTTCATTGAGAACGGCGACCACTCAAATGCCATCGCCAACATGGATAATCATGACTGATTTGCAGGAAGATAAAGGGTAAATTAATATAGAGGTGAAAAAAAGTGGATCAGGAACAAGCCAAATCATTTTTAAAAGATATCATTAACGTCAACAGTGTCAATCCTCCCGGAAATGAAACAGAGGTCGCAAATAAGTTAAAAGCCCTTTTCGATGAACATGACATCGAGACGGAACTGGTTGAATACGACGAGAACCGAACAAACCTCATTGCTCATTTACGAGGGGACAAGGATGGGCCGGTACTGGGGCTCACCGGTCATATGGATGTTGTGCCCCCAGGAGAAAATGAATGGGAACATAACCCATTCGGAGCTGAAGAAGAAGACGGAAAAATCTATGGCCGCGGGGCTTGTGATATGAAAAGCGGTCTTGTTGGCTGCGTGATGGCCATGGTTTCGTTGAAAGAAGAAGGTCTTCCACAGAGCGGTGAAATCACCCTTTTGGCAACAGTCGGTGAAGAAGCAGGTGCCGTGGGAGCCCATCAGCTAACTGAAAAAGGTTATGCCGATCAATTGGATGCTCTCATCATCGCAGAACCGACGTATAATCAAATGAAAATTTCCCATAAAGGAGCGTTGTGGCCACAAATTATCACATATGGTAAAACCGCTCATGGCTCAATGCCGGAGAATGGCATTAATGCCGTCCGCCATATGAATGAAATTATCCATCAGATTTTGGGCGAATCATTCGAATTAAGCTATGAAGAAGACGATCTGCTGGGAGGCCCTACATACAGTGTTGGTGTCATCAAAGGCGGATCGAATACAAACGTTGTCCCTGACCAATGTTTTGCGACTATCGATATTCGGACGGTTCCTTCTCAGGACCATCAGCAAATTATCGAGCAAATTGAGCAGGTCATCGAAACCGTGAGAAAGAAGTACCCTGATCTTAAAGCTGAAATCCGCAGCTTGAACGATCAGTCACCGGTCAAGACTTCCAGTGAAGATCCGTTTGTCCAGTTAGTTCAAGATGTGGTAAAAGAATCAAATGGCCAGGCGGAACTTGGCGGCATGACAGGTTACACAGATGGTTCTCAATTTATACATGCTAATAAAAAATTCCCCATCGTTGTACTAGGACCAGGCGAAACGTCAATTGCCCATCAGCCCGATGAGTATGTTGAGATTGACAAATACCTTGACAGTATTAACCTTTATAAGGAGATTGCCAAGAAATTTTTAGCATAGGTCCAGTTTGTTTTGGGGGGACACTACTCGTGCAAACAAGAACCTTATCTAAAATGCGCCCCCCTGCTTCCTCTTAAATGATACCAATAAATACCGCAATGATTAATAGTACAATGCTCAACCCCCATAACCACGGGAGGGAATATTTGATGTGGCGACCCATTTCCAAACCTGATAAACCAAGCGCCAGCCATACCGCTGGTGCTAACGGGCTGACAAATGTCCCGACGATATTACCAATAATCATCGCATAGGCTGTCGTTAACATACCTGTGCCAAAACCTGATGCAATCTGTTCAACGACTGGAAGCAATGCAAAATAGTATGCATCCGTGCTTAGCAGTAAGTCAAAGAGCACTCCCAGGACGCCAATAATCAGATGTAAATATGGTCCAACAGCTTCAGGCATAACAGCAACGCCATCTTCTGCTATTGCATTCAGCATCCCTGTCCCTGTCAGGATCCCCAAAAATGAGCCGGCAGCGAGAATGATCGCAATAAAAATAAAACTATAAGGGGATCACTAGGGAACAAATGGAGCATAACCACATGCAACAAAATTGAGGCGACAAGAGGTAACGAAAAAGAACACCGGGGACGATGTTCACGCTTCTTGATTCCTCCAACCCCAAAAGCTTGGTGGCGTAAGATGATAGCTCACATCCTTTTGATACCAAGTATTGAGGCCTATTTATCATGTCCGAAACATGCGTTAGCTAAACTGTAATTGTTTACTATCTCTGTTATATGTTGCATCGTTTTGTTCGTTGCTTCTTCCGCATTCAAATGACGCCGATTATTTATGATAGTGATTAGCATACCTTGCCATATTAATACAGTTCTTTCATTAATAATGGCAACGGCTTCTTTTGTCAAATAACCTTCCTGAACCGACTTATCCAGTTCCTTTCTGCTTCTTGTTGACAAGTTATATTCTGTAATAAGTATCTTTATGTCTTCTGTAAAATCCTGGAACACATCGGATTGATAGACACTATAGTAATATGTTAATAATTCCTCAGGTCTGTCGCCTAAATCAGCTAAAAAGATAGCATAGTATACTTCGGGCTCTTCAAAGGAATGTTTACAAAAGCATTCCCAACTCAACAAGTACCTGTCTAAAGCATGATCACCCTTGTCCATGTATGTTGGAAGCTCTTCAATAAATTTATTTAAATAATTTAACGCTGCAAAAAAGATTAAGTGAGAAACTTCCTGGAAATAGTTATATATCGTAGCACTATTGTATCCTGCTTTATTGGCGATCTCCCGTATTGTTACATTTTCAATTCCCTTTTGATCGATTATCTCAACTGTAGCGTCAACAAAATATTGCCACATCCGTTGCATTTGTATTTCTTTATTATTCAATGACGAGCCCCCTCATTTTTACAATCTTTCAACGTACCCTTCCATTACTATAAAGGAATTTTTATATGTAATCAAGATTACAAAAACATGAGGGGGGCTTCAAACGGTATGGCTTTCTTTAAAATAACCAAATATAAAAAATACAGCATTCATCTCGTCTTTCCAGCGAATGCTGTAGAATCTCTACATTTTTAATACGATAAACTCAACTTTCGCAGATTAAAAATACGCTTTAATTGAACTGCAGCACCATCCATTGGCACCTGCATTATGTTCCTTGACAACACATCACAATAAAAGAAAAACACCTCGACTTTTGGTATAGTTTAATTAACCAGAAAAAACTACCAATAGCGAGGTGCCTACTACTATGATAGCGAATAATGACATGAATAATCAACTGCCAAAAGCATTAAAAACCGTATTTGATGAACTGGGTATTTTAAAACACTTACGGAAAGCCGGTATTACAAAGGGTTTGGGCTTTACGTGCGCCTATATATTCAAGCTGATATTCAGCCTGATTTTCGAAGGGAAAAACTGGTACATGCTTCTGGAAGGCAAAAAATCCGATGACTTGCCCGAAAAGAACGCCATATACCGGTTTTTAAACAACTCCAAGTATAATTGGCGCCGTTTCCTGCTTTCTTTGAGTGCAGCTACAATCAGTAAAGTGAGCACGTTAACCGGAAACAAACGCCCAAAAGTTCTGATCGTGGATGATTCTTCTTATGAGCGAAATCGCAGTAAAAAGGTTGAACTGCTCGCACGCTGCTTTGACCATGCTTCACAAAAAATGCGTTACTACAAAGGATTCCGCATGCTGACGCTTGGATGGTCTGATGGGACAACATTTATGCCGATTGACTTTTCATTATTAAGTTCCATGAAGGCTAAATTAAACGGCATCAACGAAAAAATAGACAAACGCACATCCGGTTATAAACGGCGCCGGGAAGCATTACAAAAAGCTCCGGAGCAATTACCGGATATGATTAAACGTGCCCTGTCAAAAGGTATTGACGCATCTTATGTTTTAATGGATTCATGGTTTACACAGCCACCATTGATAAAAGACATCGTGAATCAGGGACTCGATGTCATTGGCATGGTAAAAGCAACAAACCAGCGATATCTGGTTAACAATAAGCGGGTTGGTTTGAAAGAACTTTATCGTTTGGCTGCACCGACAAAGCATCACAAAAGCATTTTACGTTCAATTCACACAACCATGGCTAATGGCGTTGATGTCAAGGTTGTATTTGTTCGCAACCGAAACAAGAAACGTGAATGGCTCGCGATATTGAGCACCGATTGCACCTTAACAGAACAGGAAATCATACGCATCTATGGGATGCGCTGGGACATTGAAGTCTTCTTTAAAACAACCAAGTCCCTTTTGAAACTGCAGAAAGAATTTCAGGGCCGATCCTATGATTCCATGATTGCGCATACTACCATCGTGTTCACGAGGTATATTGTATTATCCTGGCAACATCGATGTAGTACCGACGAGCGCACACTTGGCGGTATGTTTTATGAACTCTGTGACGAAATAAATGAACTCGATTGGGCTGTGGCACTGCAGCAGTTAATCGAGCTTTTTGAAGATGTTTTAAAAAAGACCAATCAAAAGTTAAAAAAACTAATCAAAAGTCAATTACATCAATGGTTTTCTGCCTTGCCCAGTTATATCAAGGCATATCTGCCTAATTTGTGCTGCGAAAGTTGAGCGATAAATTAATAGGAAACCTTATCTTCATTCGCTCGTAAATGCACTTTTTTTAAACTCATATCTGGATTGGATAGCAGATCAGTGTGAACTGGATGTTGTTGTTTAACCAAACGACGGACTGCTAGTGCATTTTTTGGTTGATTTACAAGTAAAGCTGCCTCTACAATGTCACTTTCATTTAAATAAAAATACGTAAATTGTTGGTCTTCTATATTTCCTCGCAATACAGTGGACTTCCAATCTTTTGTGTGGCCAAAATATTGCAAACGATGGTCATATTGATCAGACCAAAAATAAGGAATTGCAGAATAGGGAGCTGATTTTTCATTGATCATATTTTTGGCAACACATTTGCCATGATTAACGGCGTGGTCCCAATGCTCTATGTGAATATTCGCTCCTCGATATGGCCACATTGCACAATCCCCTGCAGCATATACATTAGGCAACGATGTTTCGCCAAATTCGTTTACAACATACCCACGATCAACATCGAGTTTTTCATCAGACAATAGGGTATTTGGTATAACGCCAATTCCAACAATGACAGCCTGACACGAAATGACTCGCCCATTCTCGGTTAAAACCTTTTCAACTTGAGATGTTCCATCAAATTGAACAACCGAATCTCCCGTTATAACATTTACGCCTTTAGATTGATGTAAATGAAGAAAATACTCTCCCATCTCCTCGCCAAGAATGTGGGCTAACGGCAACGGCATACGTTCTAATATTGTCACTTCTTTCCCCAGTTTTTTAAGTGATGAAGCAAGCTCCGCACCAATAAACCCCGCTCCAACAATGACAACCTGCTGGACATTATCCAATTTGCTGCGAATATTATTCGCGTCAGACAATGTTTTCAAATAATGAACTTCCTCAAGATCTGAACCCTTAACTTGTAACTGTCTTAGACGGGATCCTGTTGTGAATAGAAGTTTTTCCCATTCAATAATCGTGCCATCTGATGTAATGGCGATTTGTTTTTCAGCATCAATCGAGACAATCTCAACACCTAGCTTTAACTCAATACGCAACGTATTAAAACTTTCATGACTACGCAAGTATATATTCGATTCCGATGATTCGCCCAACATATACTCTTTAGACAGAGGCGGACGATCATAAGGTAATTGTGTATCACGGTCAATTAGCACTATTCGACCTTCATATCCTTCGTTACGAAGCGACTCAGCGGCATGAACGCCTGCTATTCCAGCTCCAATTATCACAAAAGGTTTGGTAGTCGTCATAAAATTTCTCTCCAATCATCCTAACTCCCGGATCATTCCAGGTTTCTGCTGTGACTTCATATGATGGTGAATGGTACAAATCTTTAGTTATCCATTTAGATTTTGATCCAAATGGAACCATCTTGTTCTACCACGTTATACACAGGCAAAGATTCATCAGCCGGACCTTCCAATACGGAACCATCTCGGATATCAAAACAGGCGAAGTGAAGTGGACAATATAGACAATGGTCCTCCAGCTCACCATCCACTAACTCGGAATAAGCATGCGTACATATGCCATCTACCGCAAATAAAGATCCATTTACACGTGCCACAACTAGCGTTTCTTTCCCAACGGACACTTCGATCATTTCACCTTCATTCACTGAATCACTAGATGCCACAAAAGTATACTTACTATCCCCTAATAGACTCCCGGCCTGATTAATCATTTTTCTCAACTCCTTCCTCAAATAGTTAATGAAATTGCTGCAGTATGGTTGAAATAAGGGATATGGGTGATGTTAAATGCCGTCATTCACAACCATATCCCTTCCTGCAGCTTAATCCCTTTCTTCCAGTTCCTTTTGCACATATTTCTTAAAGTTAGCTACCCGCCAATCGATGGGTGTTAGAACACCGCCATTTTCATACGCCTTTGATTGATTTCCTAACTGCACGAGCTCACTTGCTTCCCAATCTTCTTTGCTTGTAACATCCCAAAAATCAACTGCATCGTCGATATGGCAGTCATCATTAGCCAAAACATCCGGGTCGAACAGCCAATAGCCTTTGACCAACGTTTCGTCCGGTTTAATTGGGAACATTGCCGCGATAAACACATAATCAGAAGCCATACAGATATAGGAATGCGGAAAAATGTGCAGATAAGAAATTTTTCGTTTATCATCCTCGGTAAGCCCCGGGAAAACAGGGCGATAAGCATTCCCATCAATGTTCACACGTTCAAAACCAGCCTTTAACGCCATTGCGCCGACATGTTTAACAACTTTTGTTTCCGGTACGTCATCACCGACCCAATTTCTTGGTTGGTTTGGTGGTGTGGTACGGCTTAATTCCGGGTGAATATTCCCGCAATGGTAGCATTCCTCTGCATTCTCCATCAATAGCTTCCAATTCGCCTTCACCGTATAGCTTCTCTTCTCTCCTAGCTTAAGTCTATCCATCTGATACCTTTCATAGATGGACCATGATTCCGGCAGATTAAAGCTTTCTTTTAGCGAAGGAGCATCTGGATCGACATTAAGCCAAATATACCCATCCCATGTTTCCGCTTTCACTTTTACTAGTGGATGTTCACTTTTTTCAAAATTAGCATCTTCTTCCGGAATATTTGGCGTCTTCTTCAACTCACCAGTATCGCCACTATACATCCAGCTATGGTAAGGACAGATGATATTACCTCTGCTGAAATGACCTGACTCAGCAGTACATAGTCGGGATCCGCGGTGCCGGCATACATTGTAGAACGCGTTAACCTGACCATCCGATCCACGCGTGACAATGAAATTCTCGTGGGCGATTTGAACAGTTGTATAATCACCAGGATTCGGAATCTCTTCCTCTCTGCCTGCACATAGCCATGTTTTAAACCAAATCTTATCTAATTCTTTTTTAAACGTATCCCAATCATAGTATTCTTCGCCTGACAGAGTTGCTTCAAAGGTCGCATCGCTTGGCCAGCCGCCTTCAATCGTTTTCATAACTATAATCCTCCTTATTTAACTATTTTTATGATTCAGAGGTTTTCAGCACACGTCTTGGATTTCACAAAGTTTAATAGATAGTCTAAACACCCTGTCTTTGAACCTGTGCCCGACATATAATAACCGCCAAACGGCTGTACGCCTACTAACGCTCCTGTACATTTACCGTTAAAAAACAGATTACCACAATCCATTTTTTGCCGAGCATATGAGATTTGATCGCGATTCTTCGTATATAAGGCCCCTGTCAATCCAAACTCAGTGTCATTATATACTTGAACCCCTTCTTCCACATTTGCCACTTTACAAATTGCCAGCACTGGTCCAAAGATTTCTTCCTTCATAATACGTGACGTTGCTGGCACATCTTTAAAAATGGCAGGCGTAATATAATAACCTTTTGTGTCATCACTATCGCCACCAAAAACTAAGGTTCCTTCCTCTTTTCCAACTTCAATATATTCGTTGATTTTTTTAAATGCTTTTTCATCAATGACAGGGCCTATTGCATTGTTCTCAGTTCCAGATCCAACTTGAAGTGCTTTTGCTCGCTCGATAATTTTATCAACCATTGTATCGTAAACGTTTTCATGGATGATCGCTCTTGACCCAGCCGAACACTTTTGTCCCTGATAACCAAATGCTGACGTAACAATCCCATCAGCAGCGGCATCAAGATCTGCTGATTCATCAACAACAATGCCGTTCTTACCGCCCATTTCCGCGACGACACGTTTAATCCAGCGCTGGCCTGGTATTCTTTTATGTGCCACTTCATCAATGTGCAATCCCGCTTCTTTTGATCCAGTAAACGAAATGAAGTTGATATCTCGATGTGCTACCATATAATCACCAATGTCACCTGACGCCCCGGGGACAAAATTAATAACACCATCAGGAAGATTGGCTTCATGCATTATTTCCATAAATTTCGCCGCAATCACTGGTGTCAAGGAAGCAGGTTTTAGTAATACGGTATTACCTGTAACAATGGCAGATACTGTCATACCAGTTACAATCGCTATAGGGAAGTTCCATGGTGAAATAATGGCCCCTACCCCAAGCGGTTTATATTCGAGCCGATTTTCAATTCCTGGCAATGATACAAGCTCTTGCCCTTGCTCAAGCTCCAGCGCTTTACGCCCATACATTTCCAGAAAATCAATGGCTTCGTTAGTTTCCCCATCGGCTTCTGCCCAATTTTTACCTGCTTCGTATATTTGCCAGGCGACCAGCTCAGCTTTACGACGCTTCATAATTTCAGCCGCTTTAAATAAATATAATGAGCGTTCCTGAAAGGTCGCCTGGCCCCAGCTTTCATATGCACTTCTGGCAGCAGATATCGCTGTTTCGATATGGTCCCCGCCAGCTTGGCTTACGTAACCTATAACTTCATTGTGTGCAGCTGGATTGTATGAAGCTAGATTATTGTCAGTTAAAACTTCCTTCCCACCAATAAGCAAAGGATATTTCTGGCCTAATTCCGATTTAACAAACTCCAGATTTTTATTTAAATTGTCCTTATTTTCGGTTTTTTTCCAATCTGTTGGTGCATCATTTTGGAATGGTGCCACAGGCATAAAAACACCTCCTATAAAGTGAAGCTTCATTCAGTGGGGGTTTCCCTTCCACCCCCACTGAATGTTAGCTGAGCGAATCGGGCCTTTACAGACAGTTGACCCTCACTTAACTTTTTCGTCCTGCCTAAAAATCTTGCAGTGGGATTTACTGTCTGTTAAGGCGGGAAAAATAATTAATACATGGCAGGCTCAGACCACAATTTCACTTCTGTACCTAACCCACGTTCTTTCGCATTTTGATAAATTCGATAGCTATTGGCTGTATCTGTTGCACATATACCTAACGTTACAAAAAAGATACTGTCATCCTCACTTTCCCGACAAACCGTATCGCCTGTAATAACTTGGCCTAATTCAATAATATCGGACTGATCCATTTGCCCGGATTTGGTTAATTCTGATAAAGGATATTTATCATCATTTAAGCGAAGTTTATAGTCCATGCAATATTTATTAAAACCTTGTAAAATGGCTTCATCTTTGTGATCCCACATAGAAACACCAGAATGGAAAGAACCTTTTTTTATCCATTCTTTAGGAATATATTCATTTCCTAAATTCACATTTGTTGCTGTATACACAATATCGGACTGTGCTACTGCCTCTTCAACATCACTACAAATTTCAAACGTATACCCTAAATGTTTCCATTTCGAAGCGAATTTTTCGGCTCGTTCCTTATCAACATCATACAAGCGTACTGTTTTTATGTTTTTCATCACTCTGCTTGTCGCTTCGATATGTGCATTCTGAATAACACCACAGCCGACCATTCCGAGGATTTCTGAATCTGGCCGAGCACAATACTTTGCGCCTAAAGCACTTGAAGCACCAGTACGTAAAGCGCTTACAATGGTGTCATCCATAACAGCAAAAGGGTATCCTGTGTTTTCGTTATAAAGAATAATCATTCCGTTCGATCGTGGTGTTTGTCTTTCAATCGGATTCATTGGATTACTTGGTATACCTTTCACAGCTGCAACGCGCATCTCTTCAGAACGAATAAGAGCAGCATGGACGCCGATTCGCTTACCGGAGTAATTGCCTTCTTCCCATAATAAATGTAATAATTCTGGTTCAACGACTTTATCTTCCGCTAGCCATAAATTAACTTTTTCGACGTATTCCAGAATCATATCCATATCTTTTGCTCCACCTTCGATACATTCCTCTTGAGACAACCATAAAACGTTAACTTCTTTGTTGGAATGACTCATTTTAACGCAACACTTCCTTACTTTTTTTGTTGTAGTTACCTTCATTCAGACTTTATATGGTTTGAACTCTTCAATTTCTATTTTCCATGACACCACCTCTTTCAAATCGATTATACATCTTTCTTACTGTTAAATTACTGAAGTAATCATGATTATTAACTTTGATTATATTATAATCATGATTATATAAAAAGTGCAACACCTTTTTAATTTTTCTTTATAAAAAATATATTATAAATTATCCGATAATACCCCTTGTTTAACATCGTGATTATGTTATAATCACGATTAACAATACTGTAAGCGGTTACATTAACTGGTATCACAATCCCGATGCCATTTTAAGGAAGTGATACCTCACTCTAAAAGAATCCAATAGTAAATCTGGTCCCCTATTTAAAGCGTCAGAGAAAGTTACACATCGAATTTCTTAATGGAATGTTTTCCGTTGCCATGTGTTATTCTTGAAATATTATACAAAAAAATGACATTAGGAGGAGATTTTTTGTTTAAGGGAAATAGCGTTCTTGGTATTTCATTATTATTGAGTCTTTTGTTCGTGGTTATCGGGGTTGTCTTCAATGATTGGTTAGGTCAAAAAGCATCAGCTTTTTTAGATTTTGCGGTTACATATTTTAACTGGTTTTATCTACTTATCGGTGCTATTTTTGTATTTATTTGTCTGTATTTAATGTTTTCAAAATATGGAAACATCCGTTTAGGAAAGGATGCAGATAAACCCGCTTACAGTACATTTTCATGGATTACGATGCTGTTTAGTGCAGGAATGGGTGTAGGATTGGTGTTTTGGGGCGTTGCTGAACCCGTCGGTCACTACACAACGCCACCCTATGGAGAGGGATCAACAGGGGAAGCCGCCTCCGCAGCTATGCAATACACCTTTTTTCATTGGGGGTTGCATCCTTGGGCACTTTACGGAATAGTAGCTTTGGGATTAGCATATTTTCATTTCCGCAAAGACTTTCCATCTTCCATGAGCTCCATTTTTCACCCACTGTTAGGTGATAGAATTAATGGACCTATCGGTAAAACAATTGATATTCTTTCCGTATTTATTACCAGTGTAGGTGTTGCCAGTACGTTTGGATTAAGTGCGTTGCAAATTACTAGCGGGATGAATTCGCAATGGGGAATACCAAATACATTAACCGTTCAACTCTCGATTATTGGACTTGCATTTTTACTGTTTATTATTTCTTCGTGGTCAGGGATAAATCGAGGTATTAAATATTTATCTAACTTTAACATGCTAATATTAACCTTACTAACCCTTTCCGTACTAGTCATTGGCCCTACTAAACAAATTTTTGAAATGCTGATCACCTCGACAGGAAGCTACCTCGGCAGCATTTTGCCTATGAGCCTTCGAATGGAACCTTTTAATAGTGAAGCTAATAGTTGGGTAGGTGCATGGACAGTATTTTACTGGGCCTGGTGGACCACATGGGCGCCCTTTGTAGGCTCATTTATTGCAAGGATTTCAAAAGGCAGAACCATTAAAGAATTTATTTCAGGTGTTTTATTAGTACCTTCCTTAGTATCTTTTGTTTGGTTTTCAGTTCTCGGCGGCAGCGCCATTCATTTCATTCACAATTTAGGCAATAGCGCATTGGCGGAAAATATAAATGCTGATGTTAATGGCGCTTTATTTGCGTTCTTAAGTAACATTCCCTTAGGTTCTGTGTTAAGTATACTAGCACTAATTCTTATTTTTTCTTTCTTTATTACATCAGCTGACTCAGGTACATTTGTGTTAGGGATGTTAAGCAGCAATGGCGATCTTAATCCATCAAACAAAATCAAAATAACGTGGGGAATTATTATTGCAGGATCAGCTACAGTTTTTTTATTAGCCGGTGGCCTGGATGCAGTAAAAACCATCTCAATTGTTGTAGCCACTCCCTTTTCTATCATCTTAATTTTTATAAGTTGGTCCATACTAAAAGCAGTGAGAAAAGAATTTAAAAAGGAAGTCACACAAACTAATACTGAAAACCCGCATGACATCGCTTAATAATAAATGCATTATCCTAGCAGTGATAGAGGCTATATGGAAAAAGCCCCCCCTATCATCTTTAGTATGTGATAGGGGGTACTGTACGTTAACGGAGGAAAACTTACTCAACCCACCATTTTAACAACAGTTCAATAATGTTTTATATGCATATCAAAAACCCTTTCTTTCTAACGCTTTTTTGGACCTATAAGGGTGGCCGCCATACCAACTAATCCATAAAGTATAAAAGATATAACATAGCCCCAAGTCCCAATCAACCATCCGGCGAGTATTGAACCTATTACTTGCCCCACCGCCAAAAGTAAAAATGGAACGCCAATACCTAATGATGCATTCGTAATAAATACACGGATTCCCCAGACAAGCAGAACGCCGGTTAAAAATATATAGGAGCAGCCAAAAATGCCAGCCGATAAGTAAGACATTAACCAATTCCCGGATGTAACAGCTAGAATAATCGAAGCTGAAGCAATCGACAAACTCCCTAACTTATAAGCTAAAGACAGCCCCCCTTTTTCAATTAGAGAACCGGAGAACCCCCCCAGCACACCAAATAGTCCTATGATGACCCAAAATCCGGAAAGCTGCCAATCACTGTAATGACTGGCCACTTCAATAAACGATCTCGAAAACGTCCAAAAGGCCGCTGTGGAAATTCCTAGGATAAGAGATGCCAAAATCAAAGGAATGGCTCCTTTTACGCCTCGAATAGAGAGATTTCCTTTTTTAAACATCAACCTCGAACTCGCCCCGACTTTCGGAATTGCTCGGAAATTCCATATCAATATCAGGAGTGCCACCATAGCATAGATTAAATATGAGAGTCTCCAATTCGGTGTTAATAAAATCGCTCCTGCTCCAGAAAGGGCTATC
Source organism: Lentibacillus salinarum (assembly GCF_042679865.1). Classification (NCBI taxonomy): domain Bacteria; kingdom Bacillati; phylum Bacillota; class Bacilli; order Caryophanales; family Bacillaceae; genus Lentibacillus; species Lentibacillus salinarum. Next base: position 237,793 of record NZ_JBHTNH010000003.1, read on the forward strand.
CCAAGACTTGTTCCTGAATTGATCCATGTATTCGCCTTCCCTTGTTTATCCTGTTGAATCCAAAGCGATATCGCCGCGCCATAAGGGGGAGATACCAACCCCGTACTTCCGCCGGCTAATAACACGCCTAACGCCAGCACCCATACATTTGGCGTGATTCCCATTAACAGCAATCCAACAAAAGCTGATAGCCCAGCTAAGATAATCATCCTTCTTGGTCCTTCTTTTGTCGTGATCACAGTGGATAGAATGATCGTGACACAATAGGCTAAATAAAATAACGAAGAAATTATCCCTGATACCAACTCGGACATTTCAAGTGATTGATTTATCTCAGGGAGAAGCAACCCAAAACTAAACCTTGCCAATCCATAAGTGACAGAAATCATCGTAACGCCAGGTAAAACTAACCTTGAAAAATTCATGGTATCCCTCCTAACACCTATTTATATAGAACGACCTTTCTAATCTATAGACAAAAAAATTACGATGTATGTCGGACAAGCATCCGGGCCATCGCAATAGAATATTCTGTTGCCTTTTCTGCACCAATCAATGTCGTCATGGAAGTCGTTCCTTCAAGTAGCAATGTAAGCTGATTAGCTAAATCGCGTTCGTTATCTTTACCTTTCCTCCCGGCCAATTGCTGGAAATATTTGAGCAATTTCGATTTGTGACCTCTTGCAATGTTTTCAATTTCATTATCAGTTTCCGCATAATCTTCTATCGCTCTTAAAAACATATCTCCTTTGTAAGATTGTTCTTTTAACCAACGTCCGTGAGCTCGGACAGCAAGGATGAAAGGGGAATCCGAATCCATTTCTACATGTGAATCCAAATAAGACCAATAACGTTCTTCCCGCTGCTTAAGGACTTCTTCGACTAAATTGTCCTTGGAATAAAAGTGATTATAAAGCGTCATGGTTGCTACATTCGCTTCACTGATAATTTGCTTCAAGCCTACGCCACGAAATCCGTGCTCATAAAATAATCGTTCAGCTACTTTAAGTAATGTATCCTTTTTTACAGATCGACTCATGTCATCCACTTCTCCTTTGGTTAGATAGAACGACCTTTATACTATAAGAATATCAATTCCAAGATCCTATCGTCAACCATTTCGTTCATTTTAATAAGCTACACTTACTGTCTTCTCAACAGTTTGAACCTATTCTTGAATAGCGCATGTAACCAAGCAACGTAAAAAGGACGCTTCTGTAAAAGTAAGTAACTTATACGAAAACGCCCTTTCCAAAATAAATTTAAATTAAATCTTACTTTCTCGTGACATTTTTAGGTTGGAGTTAAAAAGACTCTATAAAACTTTTCAGATCAATATTTACGATGATTTACATCATGCCGCCCATACTCCATCAATGTTTTCAGGCATTTACTTACCTTTGCACATCATCAGTTATCCGCCAACGATTGTTTCACAGGAATTGATTCTACACATGTTTTCCCTCCTTAAGACAATTGGATAGAATTTAATAAACCAAATACGTTTTGTATATTGCATGATCGCTACCTCATTAGGGCAGTTAATTTTCGGATGTCAGTTAAATTTTCCAAATTTTGAACCTGATCAATAATACTTGATCTTTTTTCATTATCTAGAAACTTCTCTGTACAAACATGAAATTTCTCAATCAAGTCTTTCCAGGTTAAGGGGGCTTCTGAATCTCCTTTAACTAAATGTACTTCTTCAGAAAATATTTCTCCATCGTTCATTATAATTTTTAATCGTGCCGGCCTTTTGTCAGGAAAAAGGCTTTCAAGATCATCCGCTTGTTTTAAGGAAATTTTTTTAGCTATATTATAAACCTTTTCGTTTTTTAGGTGCCTATCCGATACATGATAAGGTTTAACTGCATTGTAGCAAAGAGCAGTAGCGACTGTGTATGGTATACTGTATTGAGCAGCTTCTGACGATTGGGGTGAAACGTGATTTAACGTCAAAGCCTTTTTAAATGTCTCAATAACAATTTCACTTATTTCCTCTATATTTGGATTGTATTTTTCCTTTATTTTTAACGCTGCAGTAATTGGTGAGTGTGACCATTTACACGAGGGAAATTGCTTAAAATAAATACTCTCTATTTCGTATATCTTTCCCAAGGTTTTAAACACACTTTTTGAATCAATGCGATAAAAATGTTTATCCATTAAAATATTTTCGGGACCTGTAAACCCTGTCTCAGCTAGTAGGACACTCATAAGTCCTGTTGCGGCCCCCCAACCAACACTTTCTTTTGTCATTGAACTCGCAGAAATTGACTTTTCGCATTGGGCGGTTGGTCCGTAAACTTCACCGACTGTTAAAGAATTTTGCAAATAATTTCCAGTTAATCCCTTCGTTTTAGCTGCTCCTGCAGCCGAACCAAAAATCGCCCAACCTCCTGATCCGTAAAACAGTTGTTCATGGTTAGAATTCATTATAATACCACACCTAATTCCAACCTCATATCCTACTAATATCGATGTTATAAAATCCTTGCCTGAACAAACTGGTTTTAATTCGGATAGTGCCAATACGGGCGGGATAACCATGCAAGCCGGATGGCCAATGGCGTTACGATGTCCATCATCAATGTCCATACAACTAGACAACGTTCCATTTATGAAAGCAGCTGCAAATGGCGAAACTTGTTTTTCCCTCCCTATGATTGTAGAGCACCCTTCTTCCCCAAACCATTTAGTGTTTTTAAAAGTTATTTTTGATACGCGGTTTTGATAACCCGCATATGCTGCGGCAATAAAATCCATGAACGCTTTCTTCACCATAGTGACTACTTCGGGTGACAAATTTTCATATTTTTCATTTTCAATATATGAAGAAACCTTTGATAAAGGCATTGTTTACCTACCCTTCAAATAAATAGGCTCTCGGTATTCACCGAATCAGACGGCTCAAGCTTTTCTTGAGTCGTCTTCTTTATGATTCCTTCCACATTTTATAGAGGATTTTATTTTCACAACAATATGAACTGGAAATTGACGTCCAAATGATTCTTTTGAAAATAGACCAAAGTGCCCTTGACTATTCAAAACCACCTAACAATTGCGGTAGAATGAACATTGGCAATCGGGCGGACAACTTTCGCCAACCAACCAGCCGATGTCCCTTGATAACGTCCGATTCTTTGGATTACGGTCTGTGATGGATCGGACGAATTCTCCACAGGCTCTTAAAATTATATGCTTTTATAATAAATGATAGCGCTTACAATTGTCAAGATAATTAGAAGATTAACCCTCTTCTAAATTTTATTGGAAAAAGACCTGTAGCAGTAAAACAAATCACCCTTATGTAGGCATTTTGCATACAATATTTTGGGGTGAAAAAATGGCAATAGTAAAATACACAAATTCAGATGTTGACTTAATGGCAAGGATGATGTGAGTATTGCGGTCAGTTTTTACCAGCCTTGCGGTTCTTTTTACCACACTTTGCACAAGAGTCTACCAGTGTTTGCGAAGTAATTTACCACCAATATAAAAGGCACGGGCGTTATGATAGCCCATGC
>NZ_JBHTNH010000004.1:0-45817 GCF_042679865.1 Lentibacillus salinarum
TGAGGTGGATAGGTCCGGGGTGGAAGCGTGGCGACACGTGAAGCTGACGGATACTAATCGATCGAGGACTTAACTAAATGATATGGCGTTGAATGAAGCTCTTATTTAGTTTTCAGGGTACAAATTACAAAACCCTTGCATTTTGCGTCAAAAACGCTTATAATAATCCTTGTCCTTAAACATAACAGGCTCTGTGATGAACAGAGCACCATTAGATTTAAACGGTCTGGTAGCAATAGCGGAGAGGACACACCTGTTCCCATGCCGAACACAGCAGTTAAGCTCTCCAGCGCCGATGGTAGTTGGGGTTTAACCCCTGCGAGAGTAGGACGCCGCCAGGCTTTTCCTATACTTTTTTATATAAATTATTCCACAGTAGCTGGCTGCAAGCAACATTGAATATGCTACTATGTGCAGGCCTGCGAGGCGTGCTGCATCACCGAAGCAACTTGCAACAAGACGAGCACAACTATCGTGGTTATAATACCTTGAAAAAACACTTCACATTATTCCACAGTAGCTCAGTGGTAGAGCAATCGGCTGTTAACCGATCGGTCGCAGGTTCGAATCCTGCCTGTGGAGCCATTTTTATGCTTCCATAGCTCAGTCGGTAGAGCGCTTCCATGGTAAGGAAGAGGTCGCCGGTTCGAGTCCGGCTGGAAGCTCTGCATTCAAACGCCTGTCCCCCAAGGGATGAGGCGTTTTTTAGTAACCCCCCTCTACATTTCGCAATTGCATCAGTCCTTGCGAAATGCCTCATGTGTTGGCAATATAATCCCTTATTTGCTTTTCACTCTAAGTTCTAAAACTTTTTCTTTATAATCTCCTCCAAATTCAATAAAAGGGAAAATACAATTCGTCAATTCCGCTTGCCATGGTGATGGCGAAAATTTTCCAGACCAATGTGGAACATCTCTTTATTCTCGAGGAAAAGGATTATAAGGCATGACTATAAAGGGGTTTCAAGACGATGGGTAAAGATTATGCACCGCTGACTTATTTTTATCATTGGTATTTTGTTTTTGCTAATGAGTAGCTTCATGGATGGCTGTCCACTATAAAGGGCGAGCCACAAATTTGACGCGCCTTGTTTAAGCAGTTTATTACATTGGTAAAAATAAAAGTGCCATACTAAAGGTGTAAGCTAAAATAAGTTGGAGGGATCGTGATGGGAGCTCGTTTAGATTATTATAAGATTGCACCGGATCACCGGATGCTGCAAAGATTATGGTGGACTTCGAAAAATATATAAAATCCATTGACCTGGAACCAACTTTGCTGGAACTCGTCAAGACACGAGCATCACAAATAAACGGATGTGCTTTTTGACATGCATACGAAAGATGCACGGGCAAATGGTCAAACGGAACAGCGCTTATACGGATTGAATGCGTGGCGGGAAACGGATTATTATACAGCGAAGGAACGTGCCGCTCTAGCATTAACGGAAGCGGTCACGCAAATTTCAACCAACCATGTATCCGACGAACTATATAATCACGTCAGCACTTATTTTAACGAAACGGATTTTGTTGATCTGGTTTATGCCATCAACACGATTAACAGCTGGAACCGCATTGCCATCACCATGCGTGCCGTGCCGGGAGAATACCAGCCAACAAGTCGATAGTAAGACCGCCCGTCCATTTATATAAAAAACAGGGAAATAAGCGCTCTTATCCCCCTGCACCATTTTTCGTTATGTTCTGTCCCAAAAACGCTGCTGTGCGATGGCAGCGATAAAGTCATTTCCGAAGTCAGGACAATTTGCCGCAAAGACAACGCCGGCTAGGTTGTTATGCGGTGTCGTTTGAATAAACGGCTGCCCGGTTGTTGCGACACCAATTGGCTTGTAGTGTTTATAGGCCATGTTCACGAAATCCATAATATTTTGCGCAAATTTAGCTTCATTGTCTGCCTTTCCACCAACGACATAAAGCGCATCATACAGGACCGGATAGGTTGTTTTAAATGTCTCATTGACTTCAATTGTCGTACCATCCGACCCGGTAACCATCCCCAGCTTCTCACTGATGATATCCATAAACACGCCACATTGCTGCAAGGTGTCCAGCGTATATCTGACCTCCTCACCGTTAAAACCATTATCAATTAAGACACCAACTTTTTGTGTCGCGGCATAATGCGGTGTATTGGCCTGGCTGATGGCCGGGGAGCTCTTTGTGATGGGAACATGGGAGCCTTCTGGACGTTCAACACCAATATTATCAGCAATCACACAGGCCATCTCTCGATCAACATTTGCCCAAAATTCCACATTTTGCTGCCTAACCGATTTACTTTTGACAGAGCCAAGGTGGTAATTAAATGTGTCTATAAGGTCTTCTTTTTCAACATGTGATAAGCTGTTCCAGAAAAGTCTCGCCTGCGAAAAGTAATCATAGAACGATTCACTTGGGCGTTCCCTTGTCTTGTGACCTTCTACTTTCTCGGGATAATGGGCGTATCCACCTTCTTCAGGAGGGGTTTCGGCTGGTGTATTACCGGCCAATGTGTTGTTATGATAGTCTACGGAGTCAACGTCGATGCGATATTTTGAATAGCTGTCCCGATAGTTATAGTTCGTTTCTGAAATAGGTTTGTTAACAGGTATCTCATTAATATTTCCTGTACCAAGACGATGGTAATCGGTATCTCTGTAAGCAAACGCCCTTCCTTGCAAAACAGGGTCATTTGTGAAGTCAATTCCCGGGATGACCGTTGCCGGGTCAAATGATGACTGTTCTTCCTCGGCGAAGAAGTTATCAACTAACCGGTTCAATGTCAATTTACCAATAATTTCAACAGGAACTTCTTCTTCTGGCCACAGCTTCGTATCATCTAAAATATCAAATTCAAATTTAAACTCATCTTCTTCAGCAATTAATTGGACACCCAATTCATACTCAGGATAGGCACCGCATTTGACCGCTTCAATGATATCATGGCGATGGAAGTCCGGGTCGACGCCGCCGATAATATTCGCTTCATCAAGCAGCAACGAATGAACGCCAAGTTTAGGCACCCATTTAAATCGGACATAGGTCGATTGGCCATGTTCATTAATAAACCGGAATGTATTGATTGGCCATCCCGCCATCATGCGCCAGCTTCTTGGCCGTCCCCGCATGGACATCAGCCACATCACCATATGGGCTGATTCCGGATTGCTGATAACATAGTCCCAAAAAGCATCGTGCGCAACAGTCGCTTGCGGTACATCCGTATTTGGGTTCGGCTTAACGGCATGTGTCACATCCATAAATTTCATCGCATCGGCAAGAATGAAGACAGGAAATTGGAGTGCCAGATTATCATAGTTTCCATCCTGTGTATAAAACTTTGTTGCAAAACCGCGTATATCGACGGCTGTATCTTTGGATCCCTTACTTCCGATAAAGTTGGAAAATCGCGTAAACACAGGTGTTTTGGAGCCAGGTCTTTGCAGAAAATCGGCTTTTGTGACATGGCGCATTGATTTATACAACTCAAAGTCTCCATATAACCCGAAACCCCTGGCATGAACGACTTTTTCCGGTATACGTTCCCGGCTGAAGCGAGACTGTTTTCTGTAAAAGTGAAAGTCTTGAAATAATAACGGACCGCGTCTTCCTGCTTTTAAGCTCCACCGATCATTGGATACTTTATACCCGGCATCATCCGTCATTTTCTCGCCTGGGCCAGTGTTTTTTTCATAGTATTGTTCAAGCTGTTCCTGCTTTTCGTCCTTGTGGGGCTTATGATGATGGTACCCTCTTGATGACTTGTTGTTTTCGTGTTCGTCCATGGTATCACCCATCCTTATCGTTAGAAATTTAGCTCCAGTTACATACCTATTCGTCATATGTGGGATTATGCCAATTTTTGCAGGGTGTTGGTAAAATTTTTAACTGGCATGAATATCTGCAAAAAATTTCTGTCCAAACGATTTAAACATTTCATTAACCTGCCGATATAAGAAGTGAGATCATCATGGAGGATGATTAGCCATGGCGTTAACGCTCAGAAGAAAACCGGGAGAAAACGTGTTTATCCCGCATGTAACTGGCAGTAAAACCCTCACTTCAAGACGATGAGGCAAAACCAAAGAGGTTAAGTGAGGGATAAAACTGCCAGTAAATGCCCGACTCTGTTCAACTAACAATCAGTGGGGGATAGATGAACGCAGACTAAAAACACCACGTCATTTGGTAACGTCTGCATGACCCACATCCTGTAGGCAAAATACCACTGATTGAAGTTTCACTTTATCACGGATGAACACGGCAGGAAAATTGAAGTCGAAGTGATCAAAGCTGAGGGAAACGGCAACAATGCCCTCAAGCTTCGCATCACCGCTCCACAGGCATTCAACATTGCCCGTGGCGAGATTTACGGTAATAACTCCTGATATTCAGGGGCTATTATAAAACTAGCATTTCACAAGGACAGGTCTTGCTAGTCAAAACAAAAAACACGGAGGTAGATGGATTATGCAAATTAATCACAACATTGCGGCGTTGAACACAAACCGCCAACTGTCGATGAACAACAGCGCGACAGAAAACTCGTTGGAGAAGCTGTCGTCAGGTCTTCGAATTAACAAAGCTGGAGATGACGCTGCGGGACTGGCCATCTCGGAAAAAATGCGCGGGCAGATTCGCGGTTTGGAACAAGCTCAAAGCAATGCACAAGACGGTAGACTTGAAATGCCGCTCTAGGTAGCAATACTTAGAAGAAAACTCCGTGAATTCGGTGGAACCCCAAACCAGCTTTTTCGGTAGCGGATGGTGGGCAATACCGAGCCAAGCCTAATGAATTGGTTAAAAGTAGTTAGGAAGGTGTAACGATCAGGTGGTGAGGAACCAGACCAATAACCCACCCACGAGCGCGGAGCATCCCAAGCGGATGAAGATATGATCTGAACTTTATGGAAACATAAAGAGGTAATGGATTAAATACCATTACGATAACATATTGATTTCTTTAATCCAGACTGCAGAAGGTGCTATGAACGAATCACATGCAATTCTTCAACGTATGCGTGAACTGGCTGTTCAAAGTTCTAACGATACGAATACAGATGATGATCGGGCAGAATTGCAGAAAGAAGTTGATCAGTTAGCTAACGCACTAAATGATATTTCTGAGGATACTGAATTTAATACCCAGGAATTGCTTAACGGTGAATTTGAAGCTACTTTTCATGTTGGTGCAAATGAGGGTCAAGATTTAAGTGTTACTATTGGTGATATGAGTTCTGAGGCATTAGCAGTTAATGGTACATTGACCGAAGAATCTGCACCGGAAGATTTTAAAATTGACGGTGAAGAATTTACTGGTGAGGCTCTGTTAAAAGGTGACACAGTTGTAGCAGTGGAAGCAGATAATGATAGTTTCTACGCTATTGATGATGTTAAATGGGATGCCGAAGCAGGTACTGATGGAGAGTTTGTTGCTACAGGAGGGGCTTCTGAAATAACAGTAGAAGATGGTGAAGCAGTTTACGGTGGAATTGATATTTCTTCACAAACAGAAGCCGATAGTGCCATTGAAACAATTCAAACTGCGATTGATGATGTATCAGCTGAACGTTCTAAACTCGGTGCTGTTCAAAACCGTTTGGATCACACTATCAATAACTTAGGAACATCTTCAGAAAACTTAACTGCTGCGGAATCACGTATCCGTGACGTTGATTATGACTTAGCTGCTGCTTAAGCAGTGACAGTCACAGTCGTCCTAACTGGTAACGGTTAGTGAGTACGACCGGGTGAATTGCTGGAAACCCCTTAGAGCTTTCTTCTCCACAACGTAGCTGGAAACGGCAAGCGTGAAGGATTGAAAAGAAGAACGATTGGGCAATCGAGCAGCCAAGCGCCTGTGGCGAAAGCCTGGCGAAGGTTCAACGACTAGAATAAACCACCTAACGCACAAGCTATGGTGATGAAATTCGTAGGTGAAGGAGGAGCCGCTAAAACCTCTGAATCCGAAGTGCCCGGCCCCTACCAAGATGTGAGGGTGAAGATATAGTCTAGTCATTTATGAAAGTAAATGGACGTACGATGGCGTCAGAAATGATGGAGTTCACGAAGAACAACATCCTTTCACAAGCGGCACAAAGCATGTTAGCACAAGCAAATCAGCAGCCTCAGGGAGTATTGCAGTTGCTGCAATAAATTGAAACTTGCAGAAGAGACTCTAATAATTTAGAGTCTCTTTAATTTTTGAGGATACTCCAATAATATCACTATCAAATTTCGAGGAAGCTTTCTTCTTTATATAAGAGTTTACTTCTCTATGACAAAACGTATTCAGCTAAAAAACCAGCAACATTTGAACTTAATTGTAGAATATATGTTCCTATTCTGTTATAATTAAAAAGGGTGGTTTTAATGGATAAACTGGATAGATTAAGAAAAATGTCTCCAGCTGAATTAGAAAATCAAGAAGTCATACCTATATACAAAGAAGTGATTGATGGCAGGCGAAAAGTATTGCCAAGGGGAACATGGAAAGAGGATCAAAATGTAATCGTTCTTATACGTTATACTCTTGAGATTATACTTGAACTTAAACAAGAACAAATCCCAAAAATCACAAAAAGTATAATTGCAAAGTATAAACTATGGGGATCTTTAAATCGTTTTAAATCCATTCGCAAACTAATCAATTTTGTCTATCCAGGAAAATTTACAGAATTTGATTTTATTAGAGTGCCAAAAAGTTATTGGAGTAATTTGGAAAATATCAAAAAACAACTGGATCATTGTTTGTATGAAGAATCTATTTGCACAGCAGCCATCCCTAAAGTGGTTACACACCAGTGGCTTGTTGAAAGGGGATTTTCTGCTCCATTAAAACAATTTGACCATTCTCCTTTCAAATTAGTAGATGCTGTTTACCCAGGGAAGTTTAAAGAGGTGAATTTCAAAAGTGTCCCCCAACGTTTCTGGAATGACGAAAATAAAATACGCCAGAGATTCAATGAAATGCTTAAGGCAGAAGGCATTGGGTTTTATGATGCTCCCTTGAGCGTTACTCAAAACATGTTAATAAAACATAAGTTGGGCACTGCTCTAAAAAGACATAACGGTTCTCCATCAAAATTCATTTTGTCTCTATTTCCTGAATGCTTCTCTACTAAAGATTTTCGTCCCCCAAATGGTTCTTGGAAAGATCATGATTTTGTTAAAATTACTATAGAAGATTTAATCAAAAATAATAATATACCTCGAAATGAATTACCAAAATATTTTACAAGAAAGTTTTTCAAACAGCATGGACTTGATGGATTACTACAAGAGTTTAACGGCTCCCCAATAGAATTAGTTAATTTATTATATCCAAATCAATATAGTATAACAGAATTTCAAAGAGTACCAAATAAATATTGGGAAAATAAAGAGCATCGAATTGAAGCTTTACGGTCATTTTGTTCAAAAAATAATATTGAGCGGAAAGATATTCCTAAACTAAACAGAACATATTTTCATAAAAGGTTTCCTAGATTTATAAGTATAGTTGATCGTCATTATGAAAGTAAATTTTATTTGTGGATTATGGAGTCATTTCCAGAGTGCGCGTTCCAAGCTATAGAATTTGACTTGCTTATTGGTAATGACGGCCAACTATGTGATTCGAAAGAGGAATTAGAGATTCACAACTTTCTTTTAGATTACTTAAAAGAAGCAATTATTGTTAGAGAGGGAAGGCGTTTTCTAAATAGTTTAGATGAAGAAACTTATGTTCCTGATTGGATTATTTATCAAGATAATAACAGATATATTGTAGAATACTTTGGTCTATATGAAAGCACTAGGTATGACGGTTATACTGAGAAGACGAAAAGAAAGATACAATATTATAATAGTTTGAGTGGTTATTCTTTTGTACCAATCATGCCATCAGATTTTAGAGGATGCGGATTTAAAAAAATACAAGAAATTATATTCACACATGGATTGAAAACTCCAGAGCTATTATAGTTCTGAATCCCAAAATGGTTGGATTGAATATTGTAGTTACGTCTTTAGATCGTTATGTAAACTCACTTTCCAGCACCTTTATACCACGAAAATTTTTACGCACAAAGGATGGGAAGCTGCTATTAGATCCAAACAAAAAATTTGATAAGGAATGGTCCGAGAATGATGAAGCATACGATCTCTTCTAACTTGGAATTCGGGGAAGTGTGTGTAAAGCTTTAGTCTATTTCAACAACCCTATTTTCACTTAAATCGCCAACCCTGTCATTTATCGAAAAAACCACCGGACACAACTGCCGATGGTTAATCCGTTCATATCTGACCCTGAGCTAAATAACCCGCATAAGCCATTATATATTCCACTCCATTGAGATCATTCGTTCCATGCATGTTAAAGTTCACATCAAATAGGTACAGCGTCATCGTTTCATCAAAAATGAAATGAAATGTCACGTTATTAAACTGTTCCTGATAAAATTTTTCAAGAGAGGCTATAACCTTGAATGATAGGCTATCCATTTGTTCTGGAACGTTTTCTGCTTCACTTTCCTTACGATTATGTCCCGTCAAGGTGTTATCACTTTTATCAGGTTCCATAACAGGTTGTCGACTGACAACTGTCCAATCCCCACTCCCATCTTTCATCATGTGCACTCTAAGCAATATGTTAGTGTCTGTCACCGCCCCAAAATGCTTTAGAACGATATAGCTACCTTTCTTAATCAACTCTCTTAAGTACTCGGTAAGGTTTATGTCATTGTAATGCGCTTCTGTTTCTCCGACCGTTACCAAGTAATTATCAATAGCCAATTTTGATATAATATGAGCCTTACTAGCAGATGCACCACGATCGGGTTTCAGCACGACGTCGCCATACTGGTTTATAAAATGGAAAACATCTTTGGGACGTTCTATCTTTTTATAAGGAACGATAAGATTTTGCAAATCCCTATCAGCTGCCAAGTGATTAAAAACACTTAGCCGGCTGATTGAATTCGGTGCTAGTTCGTTGGTAAACGGTATGTCTTCCAGCTCTTCATAGACAGAATGATACCGTTTCGTACCTCGCATTCTAAGCTGGTCATATATCACATCCGGGTATTCCACAACTTTAGGCACCCATTCCGCATTTTTATAGACATGTCCCCTGATGAGCACCTCATCAAAATCCAAATCTTTCGGCGTAAAATAGAAAAAGTCCAAGCCTTTTTCGCGGGCGGCATTGGCACATGATACAGCCAAATCGTCCGGTTCACCGTTCCGTATCAGCATACCGACCCTATAACGTTCACTCGGTTCGGCCCATGGCAAATCAGTGGTTCGTGCATCAAATTGTCCTTTAATCAGTTTTCGCTCAGCCAATTCATTCGTATGGACGATACCATTTTTGGCAAGATAAGTGGCATAAGCAACCGTATTGGCTGCCCGCTCCTTCTCGTGGAATAAGGTTTGTGGACCATTGTTCACCTCGTGCAGCCAGAACTGGCCATTGTCATCAATGGTTATGTCAATTCCCAATTCATCCAAGGCCAGCCCGTGAATGTTATCAAGATGCCGTGTTAATCCCATGGCAATGTCGAGCGTTTTTTGCTCATATTCCTTACCCTCATGATCAAACTCTCTTTCAAGGAACGACCCAAGCGCCTCGATTCTGCCTTCATTGGCGATGTTACTCAGGTTACTTTTTTTGTTGCCAACACGCGGGTAAATTTTTGTCAGCTGCCATTCGCCCTTACCATTTTTCTGCATGTGCGCACGAAAATGAAATGGCTCGTCCTTTTTCGTGCGTGAATGAATATATCGCTGAACCAAATAGCTGTTTTTCTTTCTTAAAATGACGTTATCAAGCCACTCATTAAATGTTTCCTGGCCCATGATTTGTTCCTTTTTATGATCCAATAATGCATAGCGATTACCCCTTTTTTCGACAAAAAAGATATTCTCGCCCCGGCGTCCCATAATCGGCTTGAGCACGACAATTTTGTTATCCAGCATAAAATCGTGAATGATACGTTCATTTTTACAAACCTTGAATGGAACTAGCAAATGCGCATATTTCCTGTATTTGACGAGTTTTTTTGGCAAATGAAACTTATTGCCGACATAGAAACTGGTGAAGGGTAGTTCGCGCCGCAGTCTCCGCTCGGTACGGGATTGTTGTATACGGGAACTTGGACTAATATTATTGATGACATCCGGAAAAGGAGCAGCGACTTTTTGCCATTCATGGTCTTTAAAAACGTCAGCATTGATCTGTTTGTTGTCAAAATCCACATCATCTGACGAAAAGAAGATCAGTCCGACACCCTGACGATCTGCTTCTTCCACATAAGCATTAATCCGTTCTTCCGAATAAGCAGCACGGGGGTTAGCCCGGCTTGAGTAGACACCAATTGTGATCGGCTGTGTCACCTGTTCACTAGGAATGTCAGCCTCAAATGTCTGTCTTAACGCTCTCAACTGCGGCATAAGAGAAAACTGAATGACTTCTGAGACTTTTAACAAATTCCCTTGTTCCATCTGCTTAGCTATCAGATGAATGCTGCGTTCAATGCTTTCCTTATTTGTTTGGATTTCCACTGAATGTGTTGTCGTTAATGTGTTTGCGATTGCGCTAAATCCATCAACGATGGTACTGAATATATAAATGCTCTGATTAAGGTTTTTCTGTTTAACTAAACCAGTAAAATGGCTGGCGGCCTCTATTAGTGTATCGATGATATTTAACGTTTGTGGAAGTTGCTTTTCTTTTAATGTAGCCATCACGCATGCTCCTTAAAAAATACTTGAGAATATCTATTTATTATATCGGCTAAGCGGGCGCAAAATTGAATAGGCAATCCTTGTTATGATTTGTCTGATTTGTCTGTCACCTGATATTCTGCTATACTGACCTTAGATAAACGCCTCAGTAAGTCCCCACATATCATAAAGGATGTGCTGACATGTCACGAAACACGCTTGTTAAGGAACATACCCCGAATTATCTTACACGAAGAACCGTAATGGAAGACCCTCAGAACTACCAGAAAAAAGCTAAGAGGAAATCAGGTAACATTCTAAAGCGGATACCGCTCGAACGATTAATGGATCTTAAGGTTGATTATGCTTTCAAGCAGCTATTTGGTAATGAAAAGAACAAAGACATCACCGTCGTATTTTTAAATGCCATTCTGCAAAGAACCGGGCGAAATCAAATAAAGGAAATTTCATTTACAAATACGGAATCAGGCGGTGAACATGCAGAAGATAAGCAGTCCAGGCTGGATTTGCTGGTGACTACGAACGCGGATGAACAAATTAATGTAGAAATGCAATTCACCAATCAATATAATATGATTAAACGTTCCATTTACTACTGGGCGGGGGTATATCGAGGCCCGTTTAAAAAGAAAATGACATACAGTGAACTAAGACCGGTTATTGCCATTAATATCCTCAATTTTAATTTATTCCCGCAAACAGAGCGTTTCCACACGACGTACCACTTGTATGAGGATGAGGAAAAATTCAAGTTGACGAATGTGATGGAATTCCACTTTGTTGAGATGTCCAAGTTAATCAAGGACTGGAAAGACGACAAACTGGATCCATGGAACGATGTGCTGGCTAGGTGGCTAATGTTACTTGGGATGGTGGATCACAGGAACGATGAAGTGTATGAAGACATTTACCGGGAACTGGAGGTGATAGCCATGAAGGATGAGTCATTACGCAGCGCGTTCGAAGGCTGGGAAGAATTAAGTATGACGGAGGAACAATATCTGGCTTATGAATCGCGTTTAAAACGGATAAGAGATGAGGAAGCTGCCGAACGCGAAAGGGAACTTCAAATACAAGAAGCGAAACAACGTGTACAAGAAGCGAAACAACGTGTACAAGAAGCGAAACAACGCGTACAAGAGGCGGAAAAGCAAGTACAAGAGGCAGAAAAACAAGCGCAAGAGGCGGGAAAACAAGCACAAAAGGCCGAAAAGGAAGGCAGAAGGCAAGGCAAACAAGAAGGTATACAGTCAGGAGAGAAAAATGCCAAAGAGGCAATTGCCCGCCGCCTTTTGGCAAAAGGTATGGAAATTGAAGTCGTTATAGAAACGACTGGCCTTCCAAAGGATACAGTTATTGAAATTCAGCGTGTGATGCAAGAATAGGCTTTATGATTGGATTGTTCAAACGGGTTTCCATTAAGTTGCCGGACTTAGTGGAAACTTTTTTAAACAACAACCTTTTGCGCAGCAATGAAAACTAACCATCATTAACTTGCTGTATCATTCAAAATTGCCTTAAAAGAAGTGCGATATCGACATGACACGAAAAAAAACATCCCAATCGAGTGAACGAGCTACCAATGACTTATGATCATTATGCTGATCTTCCAGATGATGGTCAGCGTTACGAGCTGGCTAACGGTGTATTGCAGACTATGTCACCATCTCCGCATCCATTACATCAATTGTTGAGTCAGTATTTATCTAAGCTGCTGATTCAAAGTTGCCAAAACGATAATATATAACCTTTACTGCTCCGATAGATGTTATACTGTCTGAGCATGAAGTAAGGCTGCCTGATCTTGTTATGGTTCATAAAATAAGACTTAAGATTGTAACAGATAAAGGGATTGAAGGCAGCCCTGATTTAGCAATCGAGGTATTTCGCCATCATCTATTAAGCGCGATCGCAAGGAAAAAATGAAAATGTATGCTAAATACGGCATAGCTGAATATTGGCTGGTTGACTCGGTACAGGAAGCACTTGAACAGTATACATTAGATGTGGATCACTATGACTTGAAGGAAATTTACCGGGAAGATGAAACCGAAACATCACCTCGTATGCAGTGCATCTCCTTTTCAATGAATGATATATTTTCGGATATACCCGATCTGCCGAATGCCTGAGTTCGCTAATAAAAACAGTCTATAACGAGAGGAAGGAATCATCTTGAATACATTCCCACTTTTAATCCTGCTCGCCATTATTGTCACGATTATGGAAATTTTCGTGGCGGTGTATTTAATTAAAAGACATGATATGAGTGTGTGGCGGTCACTCTATACATCATTGCCGGTTGTCGTGATTGTCTGGGTTGTCGCTTTTATGTATACTTAGCGATCAAATTTTTGACGTGTGACCAGCCTGTATATCACATATTGCACAAAGAAAACGGCAAAGGCCAATAAAATTAGTCTCACATAATACCAGGTGCCGGTCCCTAGCAAATCAAGCGGTGTGCTGGCGGTTGGTGTATGCGACAAGTATAAATAATTAGAACCCAACAGCGGATTGACCAAAAACCCGATGAGGACAGCATAGATCAGCAAATAGCCATATGTTTTCAGGAATGACTTGAATGTAATCGTGACGTGACTGGAAACGACTAAAAATATACTAGTCCATGAAATCGTCATGTGGTGGATAAAAAATTTCAAATAACGATAATGTGGAAAATCAAACGGTAATTCGGGCGTAACCAAAGCCAAAAACGATGGGATGAGTCCGATAAAAAATGTGATTTGGATTAATCGCTTGTTATGATTAATAAGAGCGATGGCGACGGTGATGCCAGCTATGCCACAGAGGTGAAGAAATAGATGCTCACGTAAACTCCAAATCCCATTTAAAGCGGTGTATGTCTGATAACTGACCTCGGATAAAATTAGGATGGTGAACAAGCTCCAGCGAATCATGTTGTAGGCGGCAGGATTGTTCAGGATTTTTTTGGCCAGCGACAAAAAAACCGCGACCCCGGCAAAATAAATCAATAAGGCGATAATATGACTCGCGCCGAACGCGTTGAAAGGTTCACCGTTTGCTTCCAGGAAAATAGTCCCCATCATGATCCTCTCCTGCACACGGATTTGAAGGTTACTTTTTGGTAAATTAAATTATAAAGGGAAAAGCTGAATTTGAAAATAAAAATTTTCCTTTACCCTCTTTACAAAGAAGGACAACCTGTATATAATAAAATCTGTCGGTTTTGGCTATACATACTTCAAAGCATGGCACACGCGCATTATGGCCCGTTGGTCAAGTGGTTAAGACACCGCCCTTTCACGGCGGTAACACGGGTTCGAATCCCGTACGGGTCACCAGCGGAGGATTAGCTCAGCCGGGAGAGCACTTGCCTTACAAGCAAGGGGTCGCAGGTTCGAACCCTGCATCCTCCACCATTTACTATGCCCGGTATAGATAAAATGAAATCGCGCAAGAATATTGACCAGGAGACGCCGGTCTAGCCCAATTGGCAGAGCAAGCCGCCAACATCACCGAGTAAGCTACCAAGTGCAGGCCTGCGAGGAGTGCAACATCACCGAATCAACTTGCAACACGACGAGCACACAAAATGATAACACACATAAGATTAAGACCACTATATTATCAAATGCCGGTCTAGCTCAATTGGCAGAGCAAGCCGCTAACATCACCGAGTAGGCTACCATGTGCAGGCCTGCGAGGAGTGCAACTTCATCGAATTCACTTGCAACACGACGAGCACACAAGATGATAGCACACAAGGAATTAAGAGAAGTTTCTAAAATATGCCGGTCTAGCTCAATTGGCAGAGCAACTGACTTGTAATCAGTAGGTTGGGGGTTCAATTCCTCTGGCCGGCACCATTAAATTTTTCATGTATAAAATAATACGTTGTTAGTAACAATAAGTACGGAGGGGTAGCGAAGTGGCTAAACGCGGCGGACTGTAAATCCGCTCCCTCAGGGTTCGGGAGTTCGAATCTCTCCCCCTCCACCATATTCCTGATTATTGGGCTATAGCCAAGCGGTAAGGCATCGGGTTTTGATCCCGTGATTCGCTGGTTCGAATCCAGCTAGCCCAGTCTTTTTTTATGTCTATTTTCAAAAAGGTGGTTTTATGTGTCGTCGCTTGCGAGGAGTGCCTGCTTCACCGAAACAGCATGCAACACGACGAGCACGACGCCGACATCATCGAATATGCGACTATGTGCAGACCTGCGAGGAGTGCAACTTCACCGAATTAACATGCAACACGACGAGCACCCCAAAGCACTTATAAGAGTGAATCACTAAAGTAAATGATATACTTTTTATAAAATCCACGAGCCATTAGCTCAGTTGGCAGAGCATCTGACTTTTAATCAGAGGGTCGGAGGTTCGAATCCTCCATGGCTCATCAGAACATAATACGTTAGCATAATTACATAACAGACGAAACGAGAGATAAACAAGGTTGTTATGGTGTTAACAGCCTTGTTTATTTGCATTTTTTCCTGTTTTTTTACATAATAGAAACAGTAAAATTGATAATCAATTAGTATGTCTTTCACATATTCATAATGCGTATAAAAGGATGAGACGGCATGGAAACTTCCAGAATTCCCGGCTTTTATAACATGACAGTTGAAGAGCGCCGCCAATTGCTGACCTCGATGGATCTGTTTACCGAAGACGATACGGCTTATTTATTTTCCAAACAGCCGTTAGCCATCGACACAGCTGATAATATGATTGAAAATGTGATTGGGACTTTCCCGCTGCCGTTGGGGTTGGGATTGAATTTCCTCATAAACGGGAAAGACTACGTTATACCAATGGCTATAGAAGAACCATCCGTCGTGGCTTCGGCCAGCCATATTGCGAAAATTGTCAGAGATGCTGGTGGGTTTACGACCGAAGCAACCGGCCGGGTGATGACCGGACAAATTCAGGTTGTCGGTTGCCCGGATTTCCATGCTGCCAAAGAAGCCGTTTTACGGAAAAAAGATAGGTTGCTTGAAGCAGCTGATAATGCTTACCCCAGTCTACTGAACAGGGGTGGCGGAGCAGAGGATCTGGATGTTCGAATACTAAATGAAGAGGCGGATTCCAAATATGGTCAGATGCTGATCGTCCACCTTTACGTTGATACACGTGATGCGATGGGTGCCAACATGATTAACACGATGGCTGAATCATTGGCGCCTGTTATTGAAGATTTGACTGACGGAAAGGTTTATTTGCGCATTCTTTCCAATTATCCGGAACGCTGTCTTGCGCGGGCACGGTGTGTGATTCCACCGAATAGGCTGCAGACAGGGGAATTTTCCGGTGAATACGTGCGTGATGGGGTCATCCATGCTTATGAATTCGCCGCATCCGATCCGTACCGTGCTGTCACGCATAATAAAGGCATCATGAATGGCATCGATCCAATCGTCATTGCGACCGGGAATGACTGGCGTGCGGTGGAAGCAGGGGCTCACGCACATGCGGCCCGTGATGGCATGTACACATCGATGACAGCCTGGTCTAGGGACGAGCACGGCAATCTGGTCGGTGAGTTGGAATTGCCGATGTCAATCGGGACGGTTGGCGGTTCAATCAGAGTACACCCGATTGCGAAACTTGCCCACAAACTTCTGAATGTTGACTCAGCAGAAGAACTTGCCCAGGTGATTGTAGCTGTCGGACTTGCGCAGAACCTTGGCGCATTAAAAGCCTTAGCAACGGATGGAATCCAGAAGGGACATATGGCATTACATTCTCGTTCTGTTGCCATTGCAGCAGGAGCTACAGGGGAGATGATTGATATGATTTCACAGCGCCTGATTGATGAAAACGAAATTCGTGTCGGAAAAGCTAAAGAATTGGTGGAAGAATATAAAAAATGAGTGTAGAAAAAGCGACAACTTCCGTACAAACAGCTATCGGTGTAGCTCATAGCAAATTAATTCTGATTGGCGAACATGCCGTTGTCCATGGACAGCCGGCCATTTCACTCCCATTTCCGCTAGTGGGTGTGGAGGCCATTGCGGAATATGTCCCGGGTTCGGTCAAGATTGACAGCACATTTTACCATGGCCCGATTGAGTCCGTACCTGAATCATTAAGTGGCCTCACCACATGTGTTGAGGCGACACTGGATCATCTTGACTTGCCGCATCAGGATTTGCTGATCCGGATAAAGTCATCTATCCCGCCCGGAAAAGGACTGGGGTCAAGTGCGTCGGTGGCGGTTGCAGTTATTCGTTCATTGTTTGCCTATGCTGAAGAGGACTATCTGATAGAAGATATATTACATCTGGCAGACATATCGGAAAGACATGCACACGGTGAGCCAAGCGGTATTGATACACTGACCATTACGTCCGAACTGCCAATTTGGTATCAGAAAGAAGAGCCGACCGACTTGATTGAGCCGCAGGGCGATTTTCACTTTATCGTGGCCGATTCCGGTAGAATGGGCGATACCCGGCTGGCAGTGGAATCGGTGACAAAACTGGTTAAATCAGCACCACGCCGGATTCAGGCTAAACTGGAACGGATCGGGGAAATAACCCACCGGGCGAGAACGGCCCTGGAAACAGCGAGCAAGCACTTGCTCGGTCAGCTGTTAAACGAAGCCCAAAAAGAATTGGAAGCCCTTGGTGTCAGTGATGCCGGTTTGAACAGGCTGATCTATTTTGCCCGGCAGGAAGGTGCACTGGGTGCCAAATTGACAGGAGCCGGCAATGGCGGATGTGTCATCGCACTCGCTCAAAATGAAATGCACTCCAAACAGCTGTGCGAAAAACTGAAAAAATTTGGAGCACATGCTGTCTGGTCATTCGCATTGAAAAAGAATACCGACTAATCCATAGGTGTGCCAAAGGTAAAATGATCACTTTAAGATGTCATTTTACCTCGTTTTTGTGACAAACTTTTGCCAGCACTGAAGGGGATATGACATGAAAGCGACAGCTAAAGCCCATACAAACATTGCCCTTATCAAATATTGGGGAAAGCGCGATGAATCATTGATCCTGCCGATGAACAACAGTTTATCGCTGACATTGGACGGTTTTTATACGACAACGACCGCCGAATTCCGGGAAGACCTGACAGCAGACCGGTTTCATTTGAATGACCGGCTGGTTGACGGAACAGAATACCAGCGGGTGACCGCATTTCTTGATCGGATTCGCAGAGCGGCAGGCAGACCGGATGTGTTTGCCGACATCCATTCAACCAATCATGTCCCGACAGCGGCCGGATTTGCATCCTCGGCGTCCGGGTTTGCTGCGCTAGCCGCTGCGGCAGCCAAGGCGATTGGTTTGCAGGTTACCGACCCAGAGCTTTCCATGCTGACGAGGCAGGGCTCCGGTTCCGCCTGCCGGTCGATTTATGGCGGGTTTGTCGAATGGGAAAAGGGCACAAAAGCTGATGGTTCGGATTCATATGCGGTTCCGATCGCTCCGAAAGATCATTGGGACCTCCGGGTGGCTGCTGTTGTGTTGTCATCGTCTGAAAAGAAAATTTTAAGCCGGGAAGGGATGAAACGAACGGTGGAAACGTCCCCCTTCTACCCTGCCTGGGTCGACAATATTCCAGATGACCTGGCTGCCATCAAGCAAGGCATCAGCCAGAAAGACTTTGAAAAGGTGGGCGAGATTGCTGAAGCGAATTGTCTCAGAATGCATGCGACAACTTTAGCTGCAAGCCCCCCGTTCAGCTATTGGCACAGTACGACGATGGCGATTATGCAAGCTGTACAGGATTTAAGGGTGTCCGGTGTACCGGCCTTTTTTACGATTGATGCCGGGCCGAATGTCAAGGTGCTGTATTTGCCTGAACAGGAGAAGATCATCCGGAACACGCTCCAGGAGATCCCTGGCGTTCATGATGTCACGGTCAGTAGGCCTGGAGAAGGCGTATCCTACATTTAGGGGTTGAATAGGTTGCCAGATTCATCGTTGACAGTACAAGTCCCTGGTAAACTGATGGTTGCCGGCGAGTTTGCTGTTCTGGAAAAATATCAGAAATTGGTTGTCATGGCGGTCAATCGCTTCGTTTATGCCACCATCCGTGATAGCAGGGTAAATCGCTTGACCCTGGAGTCGTTTGACCTGCATGATATGGTCTGGGCTTATGAATCCAACAACGTTCATGTTAAAACGGATGATGCACGTGTCCGGTTTGTGGCGGAAGCGATGACCACTGTTTATACCTATTTACAGGAGCATGACATCACGCCGGATCCCTTTCATCTCGTCATCCGCAGTGAATTGGATGATGCATCAGGCAAAAAATATGGTTTAGGATCGAGTGCAGCGGTCGTGACGTCCGTTGTCGCGGCTATGCTAGAGCGTTTTTGGCCGGAAAAATCGTCCGATACGTTGATTTTCAAACTAGCAGCCATTTCCCATGTGAAAACACAGGGAAGCGGCTCCGGTGCTGATGTGGCTGCTTCCTCCTATGGCGGCTGGCTGGAGTATGCATCCTTTCAGGCAGACTGGCTGTGGGATGCTTATCAGCAGTTCACGCGGATCACGGAGCTGGTCAATGCTGACTGGCCGTATTTTTTCGTTCAGCCCGTTACACTTCCGGACACTATCCATTTGTGTATCGGCTGGACCGGCTCACCGGCTTCAACAACTAAGCTGGTCGATAAAATTTCAGCATTGAATGCGACAGATCCCGCCTTATATCAGCAGTTTTTGACGGATAGTGCTGCAGCGGTCCATACGTTTTTGGAGGGTATCCGCTATGCTGATGGTTCGCTTATTTTTGACGGGACACGACAAAACCGGCGTGCATTAGCTAAAGTGGGGCAAGATGCCGGGGTAGACGTGGAAACCCCGCTTCTGACAACATTATGCGACCTCGCTGAAGCACATGGCGGGGCCGGAAAATCGTCCGGTGCAGGCGGCGGTGACTGTGGCATTGCCTTTATGCCATCTAAGGAACAAGCTGACCAGTTGATGAAAGCATGGCAGGAAGCCGGCATTCAACCGCTGGCTATCGAACCAAATGCTGCCGGTGCAACGATTCTTTAAGCAGGTTATGCCTGAGGGGTGGCCTGCTTTTTTATAATATAAAAAAATATAAAATTTTGATGACGTTTTCAATACTGAAGTCGGCTAATTCATCGATTCCTTCCAATCTGATTTCTATTGATGTATATCTATACATTTTTTTGTTGAGTTGAGTCATCCGTTGCACTTCCGCTACAATATAAGTAAGCGCTTAAAAGGGAGGGTGACACGATGCAGAATAACATGTCCATTATTGGCGTGCCGATGGATTTGGGTCAAAACCGGCGCGGGGTTGATATGGGGCCAAGCGCCATTCGCTACGCAGGTGTCGTGGAAAGACTCGAAAATCTGGCCTATCACATCGCGGATCTGGGGGATGTGCCTGTTTCCCGGCCGGACAGTAAAGACAACGTGCAAGAGGGCAATTTACGCAACTTAAAACAAGTCGCTGACAGCAATCAACAATTGGCGAAAATGGTCACTCAGGAAATACACAAAAACCGTTTTCCACTGGTGCTGGGTGGTGATCATAGTATCGCGATCGGCAGCATGGCCGGTATCGCCAAACATTATGACAACCCCGGTGTCATCTGGTACGACGCACATGGTGACTTGAATTCCGGCGACACGTCACCGTCCGGGAATATACATGGCATGCCACTTGCCGTCAGTCTGGGCATTGGTCATGAAAAACTGACCAATATTCTGGACTACACCCCAAAAGTTAAAGCGGAAAATATTGTGATTATCGGAGCGCGTTCCCTCGATCCGGGCGAAAAGGAACTGATCCGGGAACAAGGCATCACGGTATACTCCATGCATGAAATTGATCGCTTGGGCATGTCTCAGGTGATGGCCAAGGCAATTGATTATCTGAAACAACGAACAGACGGTGTTCATTTGAGTCTGGATTTGGATGGCCTGGATCCTGACGAGGCGCCAGGCGTGGGCACACCAGTCATCGGTGGTCTATCTTACCGTGAAAGTCATCTGGCAATGGAGATGCTGTCTGAGGCGGATATTCTGACATCAGCGGAGTTTGTTGAGGTGAATCCAATCCTGGATGATCAAAACAAAACAGCAACACTCGCTGTCGGATTGATCGGTTCATTATTTGGTGAAAAATTGAAGTAAACTTAGCGGCCATCTGGTCATGTGCCACACAAACGTATAAGACATCGATGCTGTCTGGGTGTCTTTTGTTTAAGAAAGGATCAAATTTTGGCCGACATGTTCAATTCCGAAATTGGCTAACTCGCCGATTTCTTCCAATCCGACTTCTGACCTCTGGCATCTAAAAAGACGCGTCAATGTTTTTTCTAAAAAAAGACGTATTCCCCCCACGTCTTTTACAGCAGTTTCTATTTATTTCTATGACGCCTCAAGAATTTAGATAGACGTATATCAATTCGTCCAAACGCTGGCTGGACTCGATGACTGCTGAGGCTGTCAACTCCTGTTCGCTACTCAGCTCCAGCATCTTATGACGGTAGTTTTCAATTTTTTGTAATAATAATGAATGTTCCTCCACAAAAAGTCCTCCGATTCTAGTATAATTGTAAATATGAAATACCCATTTAAATGGCTTGATAAACGTATTGAACGATTCGCTATATATCATTTTTTTTGAAACCTTTCCCGGTGTTAATTCGTATGGTTAATACCGCATGGTAAGCGGGGGTACTAAAATGGATTGGATGATCAGGGAGAAAGTTAAACAGGTTAAACGCGGGGATCAATCTGCATTCGCAGATGTGGTGACCTTTTATCAGCACAAAATATATCAGCATTGTTATCGGATGCTTGGCAATCGTCATGAGGCTGAAGATATCGGGCAGGAAACGTTTATCCGTGCCTATGTGAACATCCATTCCTTTGATGATAATCGGAAGTTCTCGACTTGGCTCTATCGGATTGCCACCAACCTGGTGATTGACCGGATTCGCAAACGGAAGCCGGACTACTATCTTGATGCGGAGATAAAAGGAACGGATGGCTTAACGATGTACTCTCAGTTGGCGGCCGATAATCGGCTCCCCGAAGAGGAAGTGGAAGGATGGGAGCTGCAGGATTATATTACCGAAAAGATTGCCGGACTACCGCCGAAGTACAGAAGCGTCATCATGTTACGATATTTAGAGGAGTTTTCACTAAAGGAAATCAGTGAGATTTTGGATATTCCGCTTGGTACGGTGAAGACACGAATTCATCGGGGACGCGAAGCTTTACGGAAAAAGCTTCGTCATGTGTAAAGGGGTGTGATCACATGGATTGCAGCACAGAAGCCATACAGCTAATGCATCAATATTTGGATGGTGACCTGGTAAAACAGGAGGAAGATAAACTGCGTGTTCACCTTGAGGAATGTGAAGCATGCCAAAAACATTTTCATGAACTGAAGCGTACGATTACACTCGTTCAAAGTACCGGGCAGATCGCTGCCCCTGATGACTTCGCGGACCATGTGATGAAGCGTTTGCCGGCTGAAAAGAAAAGCGTCAAATCGATGCGCTGGTTCAAGGCACATCCAATTCTGACATCAGCGGCGATTTTCTTTGTTTTCATATTCAGCGGGCTGGTTTCCGCCTGGCATCAGAGTGATGAACTGGTTGTTTCCAAACAGGAAAATCTGGAGATCCATGGTGATACGGTTATTGTGCCGGAGGGTGTGACGGTATCGGGTGATTTAGTCGTCAAAAATGGCAATTTGCGGATCGATGGAACGGTAGATGGCGATGTGCAGCTCGTTAATGGTGAATTAATCGGTGATGATAAGGCTGAGGGATCAGAGCTGATGGCTTCAGCCGGTGAAGTGAACGGTGAACTACATGAGGTCGACCGCGTGTTTGAGTGGCTCTGGTTTCATCTGAAGGACCTGGCCGGAAATATCTTCTTACTTGACGAATCCGGCTAACAGATATGGTCGCCGGCAGCAAAAACCCGGGCATATCGCTTTCGGGTTTTTGTCATTTAATAATAGGTGATGCTTTAAATAATAATATGCTATAATGGGAACGGTATTACGTATTAACGGTAGAGTCCATAAGCGCGGAAGGAAGTGTGAGCATGCTTGATGGGGGATTTGACCTTTTGGAATTATTGCGAATCGGCGTAGATATTGCTCTCGTCTGGTATGTTTTATATAAATTAATAATGCTCATCAGGGGTACGAAGGCTATCCAGCTGTTAAAAGGAATCGTTGTCGTGCTGCTGGTTTGGGCCGTCAGCATTTTGTTGGAATTACATACGATTCAGTATTTGACCAACCAGGTTATTAACTGGGGATTTGTGGTCATTATCATCTTATTCCAGCCTGAGCTGCGACGGGCGCTGGAACAGCTAGGACGCGGGAACCTGTTTTCAAGAGGGGCACGGTCTGAGGAAGAAATACTGGAACAAAAGATCGAAGCGATTACCCATTCATGTCAATACATGGCCAAACGTCGTATCGGTGCATTGATTTCCATTGAGCGTGAGACAGGCATCGGTGATTATGCCGAGACAGGCATCCCCATCAACGGGAAGCTGACCCATCAGCTGCTGACCAACATCTTTACGCCGAATACCCCGCTGCATGATGGGGCAGTCATTATCAAGGGTGAAGAAATTTTTGCAGCAGCTTGCTATCTGCCATTATCTGAAAGTCCGTTTATCTCCAAGGAACTGGGGACAAGGCATCGGGCAGCAATGGGGATAAGCGAAGTGACCGACGCGATTACCATCATCGTATCCGAAGAGACAGGAAGTATATCCGCTACGAAAAACGGCGAATTAAAACGTAACCTCGATCAGGAGGGATTGCGCGTTTATTTGCGTGAGACATTATCGCTGCCCATGAGAGCCTCTGAATCCAAGTCACGCCATCAGAGGGGGAGGAAATAATGGATAATTGGTTTAAAAGTCCATGGTTTGTCCGTGCTATTTCGTTGGCTTTTGCCGTTGCGCTGTATGTGTTTGTCCAGGTGGAAATTGATCAATACCAGAATGATTCGCGGCTTTTGCCGAATACGAGCGCTGATGCGCAGACGGTTGATGATGTGCCGGTTAACATTCGTATCGATGAAGAAAATTATGTCGTCAGTGGCGTACCAGAAGTTGCCAATGTGACACTTGAAGGACAAATAGGGACATTGACAGCGACAGCCCAGCAGCGGAACTTTGATGTCTATGTCGATCTGGAAAATCTAGAAGCAGGGACACATACGGTTGATATCCAGCATACCGGTATCCCGGATGACCTCAAAGTTTACATTGAACCGAAAACCATCGACGTAACGATTGAGGAACGCGCCTCAAAGGAATTCGGGGTTGCCGTTGACTATATTAATACCGACGAGCTCCCGGAAGGATTTGAAATCGGCGCATCACAGACAGAGCCTGGACAAGTCACGATTACCAGTTCAAAAGACATCATTGAGCAAATTGCCATTGTCAAGGTGTTTGTTGATGTGACCGATGTCACGGAATCCATCGACAGCCGTGAAGCGCCGGTCAATGTCTATGACGCCAGAGGCAATGAGCTGAACGTCCGGATTGAACCGGAAAACGTGAATGTATCGGTCGATATTGATAATCCAAGCAAAGACGTGCCGGTCAGTGTTCAGACAGCGGGCGAGTTGCCGAATGGCTATGAACTGTCCGCCATTGATGCCAATGTGGATGAAGTGGAAATTTTTGCAACCAATGAGATTCTGCAAGGTATTGAGGAGGTTTCGACAGAGGAAATTGATTTAGCTGATATCACGGAATCAGGGACACTTGATGTTGAACTCGCTTTGCCGGACGGGGCCAAACTGGCTGATGCGGAGACCGTTGAAGTGGCGTTTGAATTGGAACAAACGAGGACAATTGAGAACGTGCCGATTAACGTTGAGAACCTTGATGAAAACCAGACGATCACATTTGTCGAACCTGAAAACGAGGAAATGACTATAACCGCGACAGGAAGTCAAGGCACAATAGATGAGCTTGCAGCTGATGAATTCAATGTTTCGATTGATGCCGGGGGACTGGAAGATGGTGAGCATGATATTCCGGTTACCATTGAAGCCCCTGATGATATTGATGTGAGTGAAGCGATCGACGAGGCAGTTGTTGAGATTTCATCATGATGGTATGGAAGAAAAGGCACTATAAGGATATAAGGATGCCGTATAAGATAGAATGTTACCAGCTGATTCGGGAACAATGCGCTTATACATGTGGGCTTATCATAACGGATGAAAAACGCGTATTTTGCACAACCTCCATTAGTTGTTAAACGGATATAAAGGAGAGGTATCAAAATGGGAAAATATTTTGGAACAGATGGTGTCAGAGGGATTGCCAACACAGAACTGACAGCAGAGTTAGCATACAAATTAGGCCGGTTTGGCGGTTATGCTTTAACAAAAGGCACTGACAAGCCCAAAATCCTGATTGGACGAGACACACGCGTTTCAGGGTATATGCTGGAGGGAGCGCTCATAGCCGGACTGCTTTCAATTGGTGCCGAAGTGATGCGGCTGGGGGTTATCTCGACGCCGGGCGTTGCCTATTTGACAAGGGCGACGAAGGCAGAGGCAGCTGTCATGATCTCAGCGTCCCATAACCCTGTCGAGGATAACGGCATTAAGTTTTTCGGACCGGATGGCTTTAAACTGTCGGATGATGAGGAGAATAACATCGAACGACTGATGGAAGTTGATGATGAGCTGCCACGTCCAGTCGGTGCCGATATTGGCGTTGTCAATGACTATTTTGAGGGCGGACAAAAATATCTCTCCTTCCTGAAAGACTCCATTGATAATGACTTTGAGGACCTTAAAATTGCCCTGGACTGCGCACACGGCTCAACATCAAGTCTGGCGACACATCTGTTTGCGGACCTGGAGGCGGATATTGTTTCCATTGGTTCCTCCCCTGACGGCCTGAATATCAATGACGGCGTTGGCTCGACACAGCCGGAAGCACTGCAGGCGTTTGTAACGGAAAAAGAGGCTGATCTGGGCCTTGCTTTTGACGGTGACGGGGATCGTCTGATTGCCGTTGATGAGAAAGGGAATATCGTTGACGGCGACCAGATCATGTATATTTGCGGTAAATATATGAACCAAAAGGGTGTTTTACGGCAAAGTACAGTTGTTTCCACTGTCATGAGCAATCTCGGCTTTTATAAGGCGTTGGAAGAGAATGGCATGCGCAGTGATAAGACATCCGTTGGTGACCGTTACGTTATAGAGGAAATGCGCAAAGGTGGCTATAACCTGGGCGGTGAGCAATCCGGCCACATCATTTTCCTTGATCATAATACAACCGGTGATGGCATGCTGACAGCACTTCAGCTGGTGAATGTCGTGAAGGAAACCGGAAGGCCATTATCCGAGCTTGCCGGCGAAATGGACATTTATCCACAAGTACTGAAAAACGTGAAAGTCGTCGATAAGCATAAAGCCATGACGAATACGGAAATTTTGGAAGGCATCGACTGCGTCGAGCAGGAAATGGCCGGAGAAGGCCGTGTGCTCGTACGTCCGTCCGGTACTGAACCGCTCGTCCGGGTCATGGTGGAAGCACCAACGAAAGCGGATTGCGAAAGATATGCCGATCAGGTGGCTCAAGTTATTGACGACCTCCTCGGGATGCAGGGATAAAGTGAAACTTCATTCAGCGGGCGCTTTTCCCGCTGATATTAGGGAACAAAGGCTAAGTTCGCAACGTCCTCGAAAAAGAAAAGCACTTTTTCTTCGTGCGATGTATCGCTGTCGACGTTTTCCTTGTCGTGTTGCAACGCCTTTGTGACCTGCATCCTGCAGGCCCGAGCAGAATCGGACATTTACGGGCAGTTAAACCCCGTTCTCTCAGGGGTTTTACTGTCCGTTACATGCGGGAAAAAACACAGGCTGAACTGTCCTCCGTAATGGGGGCAGTTTTTTATAGAAAGAAGCGTGTTCACTATGGTTACCATTTTAATTGTTGACGACGACCCGCCAATTCGTGAACTGCTAAGATTTTATTTGCAGAAAGACGGGTACAAGACACTCGAGGCTGCTGATGGCCAAGAGGCTTTGGAACTGCTGGCGTCTCATCCCATAGAACTGGCGATTGTCGATATCATGATGCCGCATGTGGACGGTTATCAGCTTTGCACAGAAGTCCGGCGTGATTATGACATTCCGGTCATGATGGTCACAGCAAAAGGCGACATCACGGATAAAGCGAAAGGCTTCAGTGCCGGAACGGATGATTATATTGTCAAACCCTTCGAACCGAAAGAGGTTTTGTACCGGATTAGAGCGCTGCTGCGACGATTCAGCATGGCAAGTAAGGACATCATTCAGCTTGGCGATACGGTTATTAACCGAAAAAGTTACGAAGTCAGCACGAATGGTAAAACGGTTATCCTTCCACTAAAGGAGTTTGAACTGCTGGCTCAGCTGGCAAGTTTTCCTGATAGGATTTTCACCCGTGACGAACTGATTGAACTTGTTTGGGGCAATAATTTTGTCGGTTATGACCGTACGGTTGATGTCCACATTAAGCGGCTTCGTGAGCGATTTTCCGAAAGCAGCGATGATTTCCGGATACAGACCGTCCGAGGTAAAGGCTATAAACTGGAGGCCTCGAAACAGCGGCATGGAGGGACTGACTAATGCGAACACTTTATATGCGGATTATTGTCATTACCATGCTGATTATGATTTTAAGCGCGATCATAGCCTTTTTGGGAACCAACGTTTATTACCAGTATTATTTGAAGCCAAAAAATGATGAAAAAGTCACCAGCGTTGCCCATAATATTGTGACCATCTATGAAAACAATAATTCGCAGACTATCAGCGACTATCTGCAGGACATGGCAGCGTTAGGTTACACGTTCTATTTGGCTGACAATTCAGGCAATGCGCAGTTGTTTGGCGAACCATTCGACTCAACAGACATAGAGCCTGCAACAGTCGATCATGTTCTGGATGGCGATACTTATCACGGGATTGCAGAATACCCATGGAAGCCCTTTGTAACCGGTTTTTTTGACAATAAACTGCAGAATACGATTGGTGTCCCGGTTAATGCCAATGGTAAGCAATATGCGTTGTTTGTCCGGCAGAATACGGTGCAGCAATTTGGCGAAATGCGTCTATTTTTGGCTGTTATGCTGGGACTTCTGATCGTTTTCAGCTTTTTGCTGGTACTCACCAGCACACGCTTTATTGTTAAGCCGATCGACAAATTGACTGCGGCAACCAGGAAGATTTCTGCCGGAAATTATCATATTAAACTGAATGTCGGCCGCCGTGATGAAATTGGCAGGCTCGCCCGTGACTTCCAGCAGATGAGTGATAACCTGGCCCAGACGGAAGAGAAGAGGCAGGAATTTGTCTCGAATGTATCACATGAGATCCAGTCACCACTGTCGTCAATCCAGGGTTTTTCCCAGGCATTGCGAGAAGAAGAGATGACAGAAGATGAGCGCCGACGATATTTGTCGATTATTGAAAATGAAAGCAGACGACTGTCACAGCTCAGCCGCCAGCTTCTGACACTTTCGTCCCTTGACGATGATATGCAAGCGAATGAGATGACAGACATCAATCTGCAGCAGCAGCTGAGAGATGTCGTTGCAGCTTCTGAATGGCTTTGGCGTGACAAGGAAATCGCTGTCGAACTGGAGACAGTGCCTGAAAAAGTCTATGGCCATCCCAAGCTGCTGCATCAGGTCTGGACGAATTTATTGACGAATGCTATCAGGTATTCAACATCCAGTGGCACAGTGAAAATTCATGGTAAAACTGATAAAAACAGGGTCATCGTCACGGTGCAAGATAACGGGATCGGAATCAGAGAAGTCGATATCCCCCATTTGTTCGAACGTTTTTATAAGACGGATAAAGCACGGACCAGAACCGACAAGAGCACAGGCCTCGGATTATCAATCGTTAAAAAGATAATTGAACTGCATGACGGCAGCATTACAGTGGAAAGCACACCTGGTGAAGGGTCCAAATTTCATGTGATGCTCCCGAACGTGTAACCAATCGTTCATTCCCAGTTCATATTCAACCGTTAAACTAAGCATTGAATGGATGAAGGGAGTGAACGATTTCTATGTTTTTGGCGATAAGAGAATTGCTTCATGCCAAGCTCCGTTATAGTTTAATTGGTCTAATCATGATTTTAATAGCCGTGCTGATATTTATCATTTCCGGGCTCGCTAAAGGATTGTCCGCTGATAACGCATCGGCTATTCAACATCTTAATGCTGATAATCTAATGATAGAGTCAGGGGTGGAACAAGAGCTGACCAAATCATTTTTGCCTGAGTCGACTGTGGAAGAAGCAGCCCAAACAAAAGGGGTGAAGGACACGTCTCCATTGGTGATACGAATGTCATCCGCCTCAGTCGAAGGAACGGATCAAAACAGTGACGTCGCTTTATTTGGTACGGACTTACAGGGAACGTTAGTACCGGACGTGATACAAGGCGAAAGACCTGCTAATCCTGACGAGGTCATGGCCGATGACTCCTTAAAAAAAGATGGCATTGAGGTTGGAGACACAATTACATTCAGTGGTCATGATGCGGCATATACGGTATCAGGTTTTGTCGAAAACCAGCGATTCAGTCATGCTCCCGTTATTTATATGGATATGGCGGGGGACAAAATCAACGCTGTTGCGATTCAGACAGACGGCGAGATCGATGACAATTTTGCAGGCCATTTTGATGTCTTGTCGAAAAGTGACGTTCTGCAGGGAATCCCCAGTTATTCGCAGGAGCAGGCATCGCTTAACATGATGATTGTATTCCTGTTTGTAATTGCCGCTTTTGTCCTAGCTGTGTTTTTCTACGTTATCACCATGCAAAAGACGTCGCAGTTGGGTGTCCTGAGAGCATTAGGATCGCAAACAGCCTATATCATCAGCAGTCTCCTTGTTCAGGTGATTCTTATTTCAATTGTTTGTATTGCCATCGCTATTGGTGTGACGTATGGCATCAATCTGGTGCTGCCCGAGGACATGCCATTTGTCATGAGTACCGGAAATATGATTCAGGCATCCGCATTATTGCTGGCGGTGTCAGTGATTGGATCGCTGGTATCACTGTACCAGGTTGTCAAAGTCGATCCAGTCGAAGCAATCGAAGGAGGCGACTAATCATGACGTTGACGATGAAACGTGTATCAAAAATATTTAAAGACGGTCCAAATGAGTTTAAAGCACTTAACGATGTGTCACTTGAGGTGAACAGTGGTGAGTTCGTTGCAGTCATCGGTCCATCAGGCTCAGGAAAAAGCACATTTTTGTCAACAGCGGGTGCCCTGTTGTCGCCGACCGGTGGATCCATTGAAATAGACGGCCAACATGTTGCTGATCTCCCAGACAAACAGAAAACAAGGCTGCGTCTGGAGAAAATAGGATTCGTGTTTCAAACAGCCAACCTTATTCCTTATTTGAACGTAACCGATCAATTGCATGTCATAAATGTGATGGCGAAAAACAAGAAGCGCAAGGGCTATGAAGCGGATTTGCTGCAGCACTTTGGACTGGAACATCGCACAGGTAATTTTCCGAATGAACTGTCCGGCGGTGAACGCCAGCGGGTGGCCATTGCGCGCGCCTTAGTCAATGAACCCGACCTGATTTTGGCAGATGAGCCGACAGCTAGTCTCGATTCCCAGCGAGGCCGGGAAGTGGTTGAGCTGATTGCTGCAGAAATTCATGAGCGTGGCAAGGCTGGTATCATGGTGACTCATGATGAGCGCGTGCTTGATGTGTGTGACCGTGTGTTAATGATAAAAGACGGCCAGTTGGTGGAAACGGAAACGATTCGTTAAAAAAATAATTGCCCCCCTCTCTGCACGCGTTATAAATGGCGTTTATAATTCAATAATTCAAATAACAGGCCATATACAGCTACGCTAACCTCCATCTTACTACTATAATCGAACTGAGAATAAAAAAAGGGGTGTCCCCAAATAAATTTTTTCAGGATGCCCCTTTTCCGCTTTTCGTTTCGATTATAGAAGTAGGATGCACTATTTAGCCAGTTTTTTCTCGCATGCCTCGATCGCAGTTTCGGTAGAATGAATCAGCTCACTGTTGCGATGGTCTTTTCTGAGTTCCAGCGCTTTTTGAAAGTAATCCAGTGCTTCACGGTACTTTTCCTGATCAAACAGGTTTTTGCCTTGATGCTGATAAGCAAAATCCTTGTATTGCGTGTAGTCGGGATCATTTTCGGCTGCTTCCACCAGTTCATAGAACATCTGATTTGATGTGTCAAAGTCGTTATGCCATTGATATGTATTGGCCAGACGCAGCTGATTGACAAACACGCTCTGCTTTCTATCCAGTTCACGGAAACTGTCAATGGCCATGTTAAGATGCTGCTTGCTTTCTTCCAGCTCACCGACAATGCGCAAATAGGTTCCGAGCAGTCCATGCAATTTGCCTTTTTCATGTTTGTCCAGTGCTGTATCATTCAGCTGCTTTTGCAGATACATCATACCGTAAAGCATGTCCATTTTATTTAAAGGTATTTCCCGGAGATTCGGGCCAAATTTAAACGTCATATCATGGGGGATATCTGAAATGTTCATAAGAGTACTCCTTATTTTTTTAAAGTGTTGATTAAAATCATTATAACCTTTCAAGCCCTTGAAAATAAAGGAATTGGAAAAAATATATACCATCAGTTCAATTTATATACATCACTATTTTCGCATGTAATGTATATGGGGTGATTCGCCATGGAAGATGAAAAAAAGGTCAGAAAACAAATTTATCTTAATCCTGAGCAGAATAGGCAAGTGAAACAAATATCCGCACGAAATAGCATGACGGAAGCGGAAATTATTAGAGAAGCTGTTGATCACTATCTGGCAAATAACCAAATGAAGCAAAAAGATCCGTTGTTGGAACTGGTTGGAATGGTAAAGAAAGGTGAAAAAATGGATCCACGAAGCATGATCAGGATATTTATTTAGCTGAAAAAGGAGATACACATGAAGAGAAGTAAATTATTTATCGACACTGGGGCATGGATTGCTCTTATCGTGAAGACTGATCAGTTCCAAAACATGGCACGCTCTTATTTGGAAAGTCTGGATTTATCCATTAAACGTCTTTCTTCCAGTTACGTCATCGCGGAAACTTATACATGGCTGTGATATCGCGAGGGATTCAATGCTGCAGACAATTTTCTTGATGTCATTAATCAATCCAAAGCAAGCGGTATGTTGGATATCATTGTTGGTGAAAGAGATACACTTGAAATATCAGAACAGTTGCTGAGAGACTTTTCAGATCAGTGTTTATCCTATGTTGATGCAGTTAGTATAGCAATTATGAAAAAGGAACGCATTAGCAAAGTATTTGGGTTTGATCATCATTTTTACGTAATGGGTTTTGAGGTGGTTCCCTGACGAATGTCATATCATGCGGGATATCTGAAATGTTTACTTACATTTTTATCTTAATTATACTACAAAACGTTAATCTGTTGTGTGTTCCCGAATCATATGAACGATGGCATCAAAATCATACTTATGCAACACAGTATCGACAACAAAATCCTCAGCCTCTTTGGGGTCCATTAGAAATCTAAGTCCATTGTACTTTAGAAACTGTACCATAGAGGTAAATGCTGTTCGCTTGTTCGCACTGTGAAAGGCATGATTAAGTGCCAGGGATTGAAACAGGGCTGCTGCTTTTTCGAAAATTGAAGGATAGGCATCCTCGCAGAATGCGGATTGCTTAGGTCTGTTTATGGCCGAATCCAACAGGCTGGCATCTTTAACCCCAGCTGTTTCATCTTTACTGTATCGGTTGATCAGATAAATATTAATGCTTATGACTTCTTTTGCAGTAAGGTATCGTATGCCAGCCATTATCTGTCTTTTAACCCTTTTAGCGTTTTGTCATAATAATCGGCCGTACTTTCCAATACCTTAAAAAAGTCTTCACTGACGCCTTGGGGCAGCTCAATTTTTGGTTGTTTTTTTGTAATGCGGATTTCATGATCAATAACCTCAATTGATAATGTATCACCTTTTTCAGCACCTATCTTTTTTAAAGCATCCGTCATGTTTGCGCCAAGGCTGTTACCCGTTTTTATTACTTTTCGTTCCATATCTTTTACCATCTCCATAAGTTTTCCTCCTTTAAAGTATATGCATTTTGCTAAAATATATGCATTCACTCGTAAATATGCATTTACATTATAACACAGGTTACTGATAAAAGGAACAAAAATTAAGTATTAGCATATACATAACAATACCACCCTTCTCACAAAGTGATTGACCAAGAAGTCTTGTCCCGGTAAAATGTAGAAAGCCCTGTTTTAAAAAGGATGGGTTGATTCAAAGACAGAAAGGAGAGCAGCGAAAAGAAGTACGAAAAGCGCCTGGACTATTTTCCGGACGGTTATGAAAATAGTTGACGAGGTGGGGGTTATCGAAATTGATCGGCGGGTACCTCCCGGCTGCACATCTCGGTCGTAATACTTTTTCCGAAAACAGTGAGGCGACTTGCTGCACAGAAGATTAAGTGAAGATGCACATAACAATCACGAGAAAGGGGCAACAAGATGCCCCTAGCAGAGGTCAGTGGTCAGAGGCCGGAAGTCAGCATGAAATCGGCTAATTCGCCGATTTCCACAAATCTGACCTCTGACATCTGGCATCCGGAAAGACGAGGCGGATGCCTGAGTTTTTCCTATAGGTCGCTTGTTGCCCCTTGATCAAGGAGGAAACAGCGATGTGTGGAATAGTAGGCTATATTGGCTATCATGATACAAAAGATATTTTATTGAACGGACTGGAAAAACTGGAGTACCGTGGTTATGATTCGGCAGGGATTGCGCTGCTGCGTGATGAAGATATTGCATTGTTTAAAGTGAAAGGACGGATCGCCGCATTGCGCCAGCGTGTTGATGAGACTGCTGTGTCGACAATGGGTATTGGTCATACACGCTGGGCAACACATGGGGAACCGAGTGCTGATAATGCACATCCGCACCAAAGTGCATCCGGTCGTTTTGCGCTTGTTCATAATGGGGTCATCGAAAATTATCAGGATTTGAAAAGGGATTACCTGGATGGTGTCGATTTTGGTAGCGAAACGGATACGGAAGTTATTGTTCAGCTTATGGCGAAAAACATCGAAAACTATCAGGACACAGCCGAGGCGTTCCGTCAGACGGTAAGCCTCTTGCAAGGGTCGTATGCGATCGCTTTAATCGATAAAGAAGAACATGACACGATTTATGTAGCCAAAAATAAAAGCCCATTACTCGTTGGCCTGGGTGACGGCTTTAACGTTATCGCCAGCGATGCCATGGCAACATTGAAAGAGACGGATCAGTACCTGGAGATTTACGATCGGGAAGTTGTTCTGGTCAACCGTCATTTTGTTGAGGTTCAGAAATTGGATGGTACTGTTGTCAATCGGCAACCATTTACAGCACAAATCGATGTCAGTGATATGGAAAAAGGGACTTATCCGCATTTTATGCTGAAAGAAATCGATGAACAGCCTTTTGTGATGCGCCGGATCATCCAGGAATACCAGGATACGGATAACAACCTGAAATTGGATGACGCTATCCGCAACGCAATGACAGCGTGTGACCGCATCTATATTATTGCGGCTGGCACCAGCTACCATGCCGGCCTTGTCGGTAAACAGTTCCTGGAAAAGATGGCCGGCATACCGGTGGAAGTCCATGTGGCCAGTGAATTTTCCTATAACATGCCGCTATTGTCGGAGAAACCGCTATTTGTGTTCATTTCCCAAAGCGGTGAAACAGCCGACAGCCGTTCCGTTTTAGTTAAAATCAAAGAAATGGGATACCCGGCCTTGACGATTACGAATGTACCGGGATCCACCCTTTCTCGTGAAGCAGATTTCACACTAAATCTGTATGCAGGCCCAGAAATTGCCGTTGCGTCGACGAAAGCCTATACGGCACAGATTGCTGTCTTGGCCATTCTGGCGGTCGATACAGCACGGGCAAAAGATCTGGAATTGGCCTTTGATCCGTTGCAGGAGTTGGCCATTGTTGCAAATGCCATGGAAGCCCTGACTGATCAGAAGGAAACTATTGAAGAACTTGTCCGCAACAATCTAGGCACAACCCGCAATGCCTTCTTCATCGGTCGCGGCAGTGACTATTTTGTTTGCCTGGAGGGGGCATTAAAGTTGAAAGAAATCTCCTACATTCAGGCAGAAGGCTTTGCCGGCGGTGAACTGAAACATGGCACGATTGCGTTGATTGAAGAAGGCACACCAGTCATTGCACTGGCAACACAGGAAAACGTCAACTATTCCATTCGTAGTAACGTACAGGAAGTTGTTGCACGCGGCGCGAATGACCTGATCTTCAGCATGAAAGGACTGGAGCAGGATACAGATGCTTTTGTCGTTCCACATGTGCATGAACTCTTGACGCCGCTTGTCAGTGTTGTGCCGATGCAATTACTTGCCTACTATGCAGCATTAA
Source organism: Lentibacillus salinarum (assembly GCF_042679865.1). Lineage (NCBI taxonomy): Bacteria > Bacillati > Bacillota > Bacilli > Caryophanales > Bacillaceae > Lentibacillus > Lentibacillus salinarum. The sequence continues at coordinate 35,195 of NZ_JBHTNH010000004.1, forward strand.
ATCGTGACTGTGATGTTGATAAACCGCGGAATTTGGCAAAGAGTGTGACGGTGGAATAACGGATTTGGCATTTAAATATAGTTGTTGATTTAAAATAAAGTCGCGACGTTTGCAAAAAGATGTACAGAAATTTGCTACACTTGTGTTTTAAACTAAAGTGCATTTGTAGAAAGATAATGAACAAAAACATCCAGTATATTTAGATTTAGCGAAGAGCCCATTGTAAGGGTTCTTCTTTTTTGGATTTTAAGGAAAAATAGCACATGTCGATGTATCAAATTATGATATATTCATTAAAAGAGGATGAAGATGAGGGTATTGTGACTTTTTTCATCTTCTGGATGGTCACATGTTGCCTCAGAAGCGGATATTCATTTATTTCGGGCACATCCTGGTGCAAAACCGATTTATACGGACCGTGACACAACAGTTGAAAAGTATTGGAATTCAAGTCGGTTCATGAAAAAATTAGCAATTCCGTTTGTTTTACTAACAGCACTCGTGAGGGTTGCAGCAATGATAAGCTCTGGTACCTTAAACTCGTTACTTATTGTAGCAGCTGTTATTCTCAGTGTAATTGCCATCCCAACAGCTTGGACTGTAATCGCAACATACATGGAAGGTAGAAGGAAGAAGAAGAGGATTAGTCAATCTAGTGAAAACGATACCATTCCTTCTCTTATTAATTGCTGTTATTATTTTGTTACTTGTCGGTGGTACAGGCACTACAGTTAACATCTTAACATCTCTGATGATTGGAGCGATCGCACTTCCAACTGCTATTTAGGTCATCATGTCCCTTTATCATAAAATCGGGGAGAAAAGAGAATAGAATAGGAGTTGTGAAGATTAAGCTTTAGACGTTGTTATTGAGCTAAAGAGTCTTTAGTGAAATAAGAAAAGATCAAACTTCATTTTAAAGCTACAAGCATTAAATGCCAAATCAAACATGTTCATCATAAAAAATATAGTCAGGCTGATGTTGTGGACCTATCATAATATCAGCCTTTTCTAGGTTATGGACGTAAGATGATAGGTCTGTTCCAGACAGGCCTTACTGTCACCTCCTTGACAGTTCATCCAGGTGTCATATTTGTGACGACAACGGCATATTGATCCATCGGCCTTATTTGGATCGTTAGTCCTATTTCTTTAACCCGTTCCAGTTCAAACGGTTATCGTATACAATAGGGTTTGGATTCCGACATAGCGGGGAATGGAGATTTAGTGTTATTTACCATAAAATTAGGTCTTAACAAATTCACAAAACGGGTGTACAATAGTGTTTGATTTAAAATGGGACCATCCTTAAAATGGCTATCATTGCTTAATGACAGGCGGAATGGCATAGCAAAAAAGCCGCTATGAAGACGTTAAGCAATTTAAAAATTGGGGTGACTAAAAGTGGAAAAGCTTAAAAAATTGAAATCCGCCAAAATGGGATTCTTCGCGCTGGCTTTAATCCTGTTTTGGATGAAGACGTATATCATATATATAACAGAATTTAATTTAGGCGTCAGTAATTTACTGCAGCACTTTTTGCTGTTTATCAACCCGTTGAGTTCGGGGCTGATATTTCTAGGCTTCGCGCTATTTTTTAAAGGCAAGCGATTCGGCATCTGGTTGCTGATTATTGACACATTGTTAACCCTGTTTATGTATGCCAATGTTGTTTTTTATCGTTTCTATGATGATTTTATCACAATCCAGACATTGATGCAGACGGACAATGCCGGCAGTATCGGCAAAAGCTTTCTGGGACTGGCTGCATGGCATGATATCCTTTATGCTTTGGATCTCATCGTCCTGGCTATATTGTTTACCAAACGGAAAGTACATTGGTCCCCGGCACGCCTGAGCTTCAAAAAGCCTTTTGCGGTGCTGGCTTCCGGTGTCATTGTGTTTGCGGTCAATTTAGGTTTGGCGGAGATAGATCGTCCGCAACTGCTGGAGCGGGTCTTTGACAATAATTATATTGTGAAATATCTCGGTGCGCCTAACTTTGCTGTGTTCAATACGGTTCAATCCGTTAAGGCTAGTGCTAAACGCTCGATGGCCTCAAGTGAGGATATAACAGAAGTGGAAAACTACACCGACATGAAGTATGCTGAGCCGAATGCCGAGTATTTTGGGAAAGCAGAAGGTAAGAACATTATCAAGATTCACCTAGAGTCGTTTCAGTCATTTCTGATTGATTTTGAATTGAACGGGGAAGAAGTGACACCTTTCCTGAATTCACTCGTTCATGATCAGAGCCAGGATTTCACGTATTTTGATAATTTCTTCCATCAGACGGAACAAGGCAAGACAGCTGACGCGGAACTCCTGCTGGATAATTCCCTGTACGGATTACCGCAGGGCGCTGCATTTGTCACAAAGGGCACGAACACGTATCAGGCGTTGCCGGCCATTCTGGATCAGGAGCAGGACTACACAAGTGCGGTGTTGCACGGGGATGACAAGTCATTCTGGAATCGGAACCAGATTTACAAACGCTTTGGCGTCGATAAGTTTTATGATTCCAGCTACTATGATATGAGTGACGAAAAAGTCATCAACTACGGCTTGAAGGATAAGCCATTCTTTGAGCAATCCATGCCGATGCTTGAGGATTTGGAAGATCAGGATGAGCCGTTTTACGCCCACATGATGACGTTGACGCACCACTATCCGTTTATTTTGGATGAAGGTGAGGAATCAATTGAGGGCGCCGAAACCGGTGATGGAACGGTAGACCGTTATTTCCAGACCGCCCGTTACCTGGATGAGTCACTTAAGCAGTTTTTCGGAGACCTGAAGGAAAAAGGATTGTATGAGGATTCGGTCATTATGATTTACGGTGACCACTATGGTATCTCGGAAAATCACAACCGGGCCATGAGTGAAATCCTTGATGAGGAAATCACACCATTGAAAAATGCCAATTTACAGCGGGTACCGTATATGATCCGTGTTCCGGGTGTTGAAGGCCAGGGTATCAATCATGAATTTTCCAGTCAGGCAGATGTTATGCCGACAATGCTGCATCTATTGGGGATTGATGCCAAAGATTATATCCAATTCGGCACGGACATTTTTTCCGATGAGCATAAGGATTTTGTGCCATTCCGGAATGGCAGCTTCATGACAAAGGACTACAGCTATGTGCAGGATGTCTTTTATGATAACGAGTCGGGAGAAGTCATCGAAGAACCAACTGACGACATGAAAGAATTGCGGGACCAGGTCCACTATGAACTGAGTCTGAATGATGAAGTGCTGAATGGTGATCTGCTGCGATTCTATGAACCTAGTGACGACTGGGAGCCCGTTGATCCTCATGACTATCAGTACGGAAAGTCCTCCGATGATGATGACGAAGAGAACAATGACGACGACGATGCAAATAATGAGGATAATTTGTCGTAACAATAAAACCCCGCTTTCCTAATGAGGAGGCGGGGTTTTTATATTGGTGACATAGGGAGCAGTCCAGTCAACGGCTGTTATTTTGTGAATGTCACGCTAACGTCCCCGATGCCTGTGTATATCGCCTGGTATGTCCATAGCGACGATTCTATGGTGAGACACTCGTTTCCTGATTGCTGCTCAATGGCCAGAAGCGTTGGAAGGTTGACAGAAGATAAAGGAAGAATTGGTGACTTGTACTCATAACGGCCATTTCCCGATTCTCTTTAAGACAACTTTTTAAATATTTTTTTGCGGTAAAATGGAAATCTCGGATTACGATGCAGCTTACGATTTTTGACAAGATCATCGAATTGTTTGCTCTTCTTGGCCTCATCTTTGTATTCCTCACCGGTTGCATATGTCATTAAATCATTGGACGCCACATCTTTGCCGTTTTGTTGGTCAGTGTCTTCTTCTGGAACAAAGCCGGCATTCTTTAAAAGCTTGTATGCCTGATTCAGTTCCGGTGACAGCCCTGGTAGTTCATCCCGTACGTTCAGTTTTTTCCCTTTTCCAGGCAGATTGTCAAAATCACCGTTCTCGATCGCTTCTTTGATTTTATCCTCGACGATCAGGTACATAAGAACACCCCCTTTAGGGTCCTTCTCTCATTATAACAAAAAAATGGTCATTTTTACTTGATGCTCCGTGGAAAACTTTTAAAAAGCCGCATTTCAGTAAGAAATACAGCCTTCATGCCTTTTACGAATTATGATTGATCTGTTCGATTTCCTTTTCAGCCATCACTTGATTGGCAGCTTCCAATTCTTTATGCTCATCAACCGAATCGCCGGCATAGTTATCTTCTTCTTTAAATGGATGATTGGCATCAAGCCCATCCGTCACGCTTAATTCACCATTCATATTTGCCTGTGTTCGCTTTTTAAATGTCTTTTTGCCTTGTTTGGTCATGTGGATCACCTCATGCTATAGCATTTGACACCACTCGGTTATTATTCTTACCCTTGTAATACGATGTACATCGTATTACAATAACAAAAAGAGGTGATATCTAAATGGACCGTGAAATCATGAAAGGCAGTATTGACATTTTATTGCTCAATTTGCTTAATGGAAACGATATGTATGGCTATGAAATGGTCAAAGTGCTGAAAGATAAAAGTGAGCAGCTATATAACATGGGGGAAGGGACGCTTTATCCAGCGCTTAAACGGATGGAGAAAAAGGGATGGCTCCACTCGTATTGGCACGAAACAGATTATGGACGGCGCAAGTATTATCGGATCACTGATGACGGCCAAGCTGAATTGGCACGAAAACTGGATGAATGGAACAGTGTCCATCATCTCATTACCAAAACATCAGGGGATTTGTCATGACAAAAATTGAAAAACAAGTCGAAAAGATTTTGGAACAAATGCAAAGTCCTGATGGTGAACGCGAAGAAATACGGTCGGAACTTCTCGGTCATTTGGAAGAAGCCAAGCGTCAGTACATCGGAGAGGGCTTGACGGAAAAACGGGCTGAAGAGCGGGCGATGGCTGAATTTGGCGCCCCGAGTATGATAGGCCATCAGCTGCAGGAATCGATGTATCCGTTTCAGCGTGGACTATTATATGTGATTGGTATCGGGACGATTTTATTTGGCGTTATCTTTTATTTGAATTTAACATTTTTTCTTAACGAACCGACCCCCGTCTGGCTAGCTGTTCAACTTTTATCAGGTAGCGCGGTAACACTAGCTGCGATCAATATTTCATTTGTTGGGCGTTATTTTTATGTGCTCAATTTAGTGTTGCTTGTTAATGTTATCTGGAATGGGATAAGCTTTACATTAGCGTGGGGCATGTCAGCATGGCAGGCGATCTTTTTCGGAATTTATTTGGTCATTCTAATTGCTTTTGGGGCTATCGCAGTCATTCGGAATTCCTATTATTCGAGCGACCAGACTGAAGGCAAACAGCAAAAGCGCGGACTGGTCCTGTTCAGTTATGTGGTGAATTTGCTGTTTGGTGTGGCTGTTGCTGGTGTGAGTCTATTCTTCTTATGGGGATTACTTGCCTTTTCTGAGGCTCGAATAGAGTTTCTTTTAACGCTGGCGCCTATTATTATTTGGCTGATCACGTATAAATTTCAAATGACGTTTATTGCGAAGAAACCCGTTGTATCACTCGTGACAGGTCTCGGTTTTTCTGTGATGTCGTTTTTATTACCCTATATCATGCTTCTTTTGTTCATGGGGAGGTTTTAGGATATGTCATTAAAAATGAAAAATGTCAGCTTTATCACGGGGATGGTTCTACTATTTATAACCTTGTGGGGAGTAGGAACATTTGCTGATGCGCCGAATGGTTTTTCCGGCTTTGGCCAATCAATTGACATTTCCCCGGATGACCGTGAACTCGTCTTTTCGTATTATCATGACGATGATGCGGCATTGTATACGGTCCCTGTCAGTGGGGGTAAGGCTGAAAGTTTGGCAAAACCGGATGAAGGCAAGTCATACCTCCACCCAACTTTCTCTCCGGATGGCGAGAAAATTGCTTTTGTCGAGCAATGGGAGGAAGAAGGAGATGACGAAGAACGGCGCTACAGTCAGTTGCGTATGGTTGGCCGCTCCGATCAGTCGGTGGAGACCCTAATGAATACACGCGACTATGTCACAGAGGCGGTATTTTCCCCTGATGGTGAGTCACTGTACTTTTTGAAAGCTGATGTGTATCAAAATTATTCGCCAATTGCTTCCGAGCGGCCGCATGAGGTTGATGTTTTCCGTATGGATCTAGAGACGAAAGAGACCGAACAGATAACGTCCAAAAACGCGTATAGCATGTCATCACTCGATGTGGCACAGGACGGCAATCGGCTCTTGTACAGAACATACGATGATCAAGATCAGCTCGTGTTGCGCGGGCTTGATGATGGCCGTGAGGAAACCATTGTGCCTGTCGGTGATTTCGCTTCGAATGCACCCGTGATTTCGTCACCGACATTCTCACCGGATGGAGCGTATATCGTGTTTTCCGATGTTGCGACAAAAGATGAAAATGGCACATTCATTTACGAGGGCTTCCGAATGGATTTGGACTCAAAGCAGGCCGAACAGCTGACGTCCTTTCATGAACACGTCACAAGTCCCGTCTTTTTTCATAACCAGGAAATGTTGATGGTTACCGTTGATAAAAATTTTTCCGGGTCTGACCCTGATTATAGCTATTGGCAAATCAGTACAGATGGGGAAGGACGGAACCGGGTGGTTATCGAGATGCCAGAAGAAAGTGAAACATCGTAAAAAAGTGACCGATCCATCATCCGGGATATCGAATTTCCTAGAATTCAATCCCGTAAATGAATGCCTCCAGTTCAATTAGCTGTATTATTCAGGCTTTTTGTGTAAAATATCATTATAGAGGTTGTTCAAAAAGTCCGGTAAAAATGACACGTCGAATTTCTTCGTTGGCTTGTTTCTCCGCTGCTCATGTATCTAAAGGCATACACTCTGCTGCTCGAAACGGCACCGCCTCGAACTTCTCGGTCCTTTTTATCCTCCTTTTTGAACACGCACTTATAGGAATTGAAACATGTGATCATTTAAATCGCTTATAGGTGGTAGTTTTGAGGGGGCAATAATAGTGAAAATCATTGGCATCGCCGGGTCTGTTGTCGGCTCAAAAACACGGGTTGCCGTCGAACAGATTTTAAATAAACTAAATGACAATCAGGAAATTGAAACGGAATTAATTGACTTGAGTGATTATGAGCTTGTTTTCAGTGACGGCCGGGATTACAGGGATTACACCGGTGATACGAAAGCCATCCTGGAAAAAATTATGTCAGCGGATGCTTATATTATCGGGACGCCGATTTTTCAGGCATCTATTCCGGGCGCATTGAAAAACCTGTTTGATCTGCTGCCCAACGAGGCATTCAGAGATAAGGTTGTTGGCATTGCGGCAACGGCAGGGTCTTCCAAACATTACTTAGTGCCGGAACATCAGCTAAAGCCTGTCTTGTCCTATATGAAAGCAGTCATTTTGCCGAAATATGTATTTGTGGAAGAAAAACATTATTACCAGAAAGAAATCGTCGATGATGATGCCATATTCAGGCTGAACCAGCTTGCGGATGATCTGGTGCACGGGGTTAACGTGTTCAGCGAGATCCAAAAGGCGAAAGACTCGGCATTTCCGTTTTAAAAAATATCCTGTACCAATGAGACGCAGAATGATGACTCAAAGTAACAGTGGATTCAATTACTCTGAGTCATCCTTTTTTATCTACTGTTTTAGCTCGTTAAGTTCGTCAATACTCTCCTGGACAAGTGTAACAGCTTGGCTCATGCTTGCTCCGCCTCCGAAAGCTGCACTTACACCAACCGACTCAAAAATTTCTTCCTCTGAACAACCTTGATCCAGACATCCCTTTGTATGATAAATGATACAATATTCGTCTTGTGAATAGAGGCTTATTCCTAATGCAATCAACTGTTTGTCTTTCTTGGATAACGCACCTTCTTTAAAACATTCCTGTGTAAAGGCATTATAATGTTCAGCCAGTTCTGGCATTTTGTCGGTAAAAGAACCCAATCCATGTTTATAATGAAGAAGGGCGGCTTCTGTTGAATTTCTGGCTTCACTTTCCATGCATTATTCAGCTCCTTTGCAATTTTTTCAATCAAGGTTAGTATGTGCCAGCCAGTACAGTTTATGTTTAGGATAAGTAGAGTAAATTATTACTTTTAATAAGCCAATTATGTTTTATAAGCAAATAGATTGATTATGGCTATTGTTTGATGATAATATAACCTTGCTTTAAAGTAATGAATTCAGTTAAATTGAATTCAAAACAACCAGGGATGACAGGAGGAAGATAAACGTGTTAAAGATAGGTATTATTTCAGGAAGTGTACGCGAAGGACGCAATGCTGAAGCTGTTACCAATTGGATTCATGATTTTGCAGTCAAACGCGATGATGACGTTACATACGAAGTCGTTGATCTGGCAGAATATCCTCTGCCGCTGCTGGGTGCATCTTTACCTAAGGTACAGCAGCAGGAAGCGGAAGCAACCATTAAAGCCTGGTCAGAAAAAATGGCGTCATTTGACGGCTATATAATCGTGGCGCCGGAATATAATCATGCGGTAGGCGGCGCACTTAAGAATGCACTGGATCATTTGAAGCCGGAAGTTGCCAATAAAGCAGCCGGGCTTGTGGGCTACGGCAGTCTTGGTGGTACACGAGCTCACGAAAACCTGCGCCTGATCTTTGGAGAACTTCAAGTTGCAGATGTCCAGACGGCTGTTACATTTTCACTGATGACTGACTTTGAAAACTTCAGCGTGTTTAAGCCTGCCGATTATCATGCAGATAACACAAATAAAATGCTCGATCAGGTGATTGCCTGGAGTGGGGCACTGAAACACGTGCGGGAAGATGTTGAAGCCGTCACAAATTAATCAAGCGGGGGATGTATTGTGTATACATCTCCCGTTTTTTTATTGCTTAGGAAACTATAAAATTTGGTCCTTGTGGATAACTATTATGGTAAAATGGCATCAACAAATATGGGAGAGGTCAAAGTTGAGAAAAGGTTCAGGCGTTATTAAACAAATTCTAAAAGATCATTTTGCTGGTTTTTGGGAATTTCATTCTGATCGTTTTCCTAAAGCCTATCGCAGTCATATAAAGGAAACGGTGGAGAAAACGGTGCGTTGCGGGACTAGTGATTTAGGTTTCGCTCGTTATGAATNTTTTGCTGGTTTTTGGGAATTTCATTCTGATCGTTTTCCTAAAGCCTATCGCAGTCATATAAAGGAAACGGTGGAGAAAACGGTGCGTTGCGGGACTAGTGATTTAGGTTTCGCTCGTTATGAATGTTTAGGGTGTGAAGGAGATTCTTCCCCGAAATTTGTTTATTTCACGTGTAAAAGTAGGCTTTGTCACCGTTGTGGAAAGAAGTACACAGATGATTGGTCGGACAAGCAGCAGGATATGATTTTTGATGTTACGCATCGTCACATGGTATTTACCATTCCAGAAGAGTTAAGAAAAGTTTTCTACTATGACCGAAAAAAACTCAATGAGCTAAGTAAACAAGTTGCTGAAGTTTTCCAATTTCATAACTATCAAAAAAGCAAAAAGAGAGGGTTCCGTTCAGGTATTATTACAGTTATTCACACATTTGGCAGGGATCTAAAGTTCAACCCCCATATCCATGCATTAGTGACTGAAGGTGCGCTGGATAATCAAAATGAATGGGTCAACAATGGGTATATTCCATATGATTACCTAAGAAAATCATGGCAGAAGGTTGTGTTGGATTTACTGAAAAAGTGGTTCCCTTCAAATCAGACCGTTACTGAACTCATCAATGATTTGTATAAAAGATATCCAAAAGGTTTTTATGTGAATGCAGAGAAGAAAATAACGAATGCCAAAGGGGTTGCCAAATACATTGGCAGGTATTTAGCTCGTCCTGCGATTGCGGAATACCGCATTGAAGATTATGACGGAGAAAAAGTTCACTACTGGTATGAAGACCATAGAACCGGAAAACGAATTGATAAAAGGATTCCTGTATATCGATTCATCTTTGAAATCTTACAGCACATACCCCCTAAACACTTTCGTATGGTGGGACGTTTTGGATTGTACAGTAGAAGATCGCATCGTAAAGCCCAACAGATTTTAAGTTTATATTCATTTATGAGAACCAAACAAATATCTTTTCTTCTAGAGAAGAAGCGAAAAAAGAAAACGTACCGCCAACGGATGATAGAAGCATTTGAAAAAGATCCATTGGCATGTCCCTGTTGCCATAGAGAGATGGAACTCGTAGGTATATGGCATGCTGACTATGGATGGATCTATCATTACATGGAAGAAATCGAAATGGCTAGAAGGAGGAGATACGGAATTGGCAAACCAAAGAAAACAGGATAAATCCTGGGCAGAAATAGATAAGTGGTTGGAAGAGGACCCTTTTGGATTGGATGAAGAAGTAGAAATCATTCTTTTCAAATGTTTAGACTGTAATGGAACCGATGAAGTACCGGAGTATATCATCGGTGAATTTAGTCTGGATAAAAAGAGAGGGGAAGAAGTGGAACTTCATTGCCCTCACTGCAATGGTACTATGATTAGAGCGAGAAACATCCCAAGTGATTAATCCTCACTTGGGACGTGATTTAGTCGCGTCAGCGATTTTGTTC